>NZ_JBEZDN010000087.1:18754-33191 GCF_040648315.1 Pseudonocardia sp. NPDC049154 | reverse complement strand
CGCCCCATCCCTCAGCCACCCCACCACCCCCCCCCCCACCCCCCCCCAACACACGACCTAGGTTGCAGGCGTGCCCGATCTCGATCCCGAGGAGTTCCGCAGGCTCGGCCACGCACTGGTCGACTGGGTGGCCGCGCACCGCGCCGGGCTGGCGGAGCTGCCGGTCCGGCCCGCGGTGCGGCCCGGGGAGATCCGCGCGGCCCTGCCCGCGGACCTGCCCGACAAGCCCGCCGACGATCTCGGCGCCGCGCTGACCGACCTGCTCGACGACGTCGTGGTCCCCGGGTCGCTGCACTGGCAGCACCCCGGGTTCTACGGCTACTTCCCCGCGCAGGCCTCGCTGCTGTCGCTGCTCGGCGACCTCGCCTCCGGCGGGCTCGGCGCGCAGGGGATGCTCTGGTCCACCTCGCCCGCCGGGACCGAGGTGGAGCAGGTGCTCGTCGACGGGTTCGCCCGTGCGCTCGGCCTCGGCCAGGCGTTCACCTTCGCCGGCGGCGGGGGCGGGTCGTTGCAGGACTCCGCGTCGTCGGCGGCGCTGGTGGCGCTGCTCGCCGCGCTGCACCGGGCGTCGCCGGACTGGCGGGAGACGGGCGTCGACGGCACCGAACGCGTCTACGTCACCGCGGAGACGCACTCGTCGCTGGCCAAGGCGGTGCGGGTGGCCGGGCTCGGTGCCCGCGCGCTGCGCACCGTGCCCTTCGCCCCCGGCACACTCGCGATGTCCGCCGAGGCGCTCGCCGCGATGCTCGCCGAGGACCGGGCGGCCGGACTGCGCCCGGTGCTGGTCTGCCCGACCGTCGGGAGCACCGGCACCGGGGCGATCGACCCGGTGCGCGAGGTCTGCGAGGTCGTGCGCGGCGCCTGGGTGCACGTCGACGCCGCGTGGGCCGGGGTGGCCGCGCTCTGCCCGGAGTACCGGCACGTGCTCGACGGCGCGGAGCTGGCCGACTCGGTCTGCACGGACGCGCACAAGTGGCTGGCCACGGCGTTCGACGCGTCGTTCCTATGGGTCCGGGACGGCTCCGCCCTGCCCGGGGCGCTGTCGATCACCCCGGAGTACCTCCGCAACGCCGCGACCGACTCCGGCGAGGTCGTCGACTACCGGGACTGGCAGGTGCCGCTCGGCCGGCGATTCCGCGCGCTCAAGCTCTGGGCGGTGGTGCAGGGCGCGGGGCTCGAAGGGTTGCGGGACGGGATCCGCGGGCACGTGGCGTTGGCGCAGGACCTGGCCGGGCGGGTCGAGGCGGACCCGCGGTTCTCCCTGGCCGCACCGCCCTCGCTCGCCCTGGTCTGCCTGCACGTCCTCGGCCCCGACGGCGAGCCCGACGACGCCGCCGGCCGCGCCCTGCTGGAGCGCGTCAACGCCGGCGGGCGCGCCTTCCTCACCCACACCACCGTCGGCGGCCGCCATGCGATCCGCGTCGCGATCGGCGCCCTCGGCACTGGCCCGGAGCACCTCGACGTCCTGTGGTCCGAGCTGACCCGCTGAGACGGGTCAGGAGATCGTCTCCGGCGACGTCGCGAAATGGGCGACGGTGCCGGCGAGCGCGTGCAGGTAGTGGTCCAGCACCGTCCGGTTCACGTTCTCCAGCCGGTCGCAGGCCTGGTGGTAGCACGGGTCGTAGATCTCGCCGGCCTGCCCGCCGTCGGCCTGGGCCTGCTCCTCGGTCTTCCTCCTGCCGTCGCCGTTCTCCGCTCCCGCCGAGGGGATGCCGGCGGCGACGAAGGGGGTCTCGTCGTCGCCGACGAACTTCTTGCGTTCGGCGTCCACCCCCGTGCTGCCCAGCTGGGCGGCCAGCACGTCGGCCACGGCCGCCGAGCCCGGCGGGCCGGTCTCCGAGACGTCGTCCCCCGTCCCGCCCTGCACGAAGTAGCCACCGTTCGGCGAGGCGATCATGTCCACGTTCAGGTACAGCATGATCTTCCCGCGCTCCTCGTCGGACAGGCCGGTCACGTAGCCGGTCGAGCCCTGCGCGCCGGTCTCCTCCGACCCCCAGAAGCCGAACCGGACGACGTTGCGCACCGCCGGCGACGGACCGAGCCGGGTCGCGATCTCCAGCAGCGCCGCCACCCCGGACCCGTCGTCGACGATGCCCGGTCCCTCCTTCACCGAGTCGAGGTGCGCACCGATCATCACGACGTGCGCGGAATCACCCGTGCGCGTCTGCGCGACGACGTTCTGCGCCGTGGCCCGGCCGTCCTCGCCGCCGCGCCGCCTCGACAACGGGTAGTCCGGTGTCGCGACGTCGTACCCGGCGGCGCGCAGAACCCCGGTGACGTAGTCGACGCTGGCCGAATACCCCGGACCCGGCGAGGCGCGGTTGCCCCCGTTGGCGTCGGCGATCGCCTGGAGCTCCTGCAGGTGCACGACGGTCCCGGCGTCGGTCACCGCGCCCTTGAGCTGCTGGGCCAGCTGCCCGTCGACGACCGGCACGGCCGGGCCCGGCGCCGGCCCCGTGGCCGTGCACCCGGCCAGCACGGCGAGGGCGACGGCGAGGAGCGCCCACCACAGGCGCGTCCGAGTGCGGGACCGGGCCTGCGTCATGCGACCTCCTCGGCGAGGGCGTGCGGCAGGCGCGGTCCGGACCGGAGCGGCCTCCGTCCACGCATTCGGCGCCGGCCCCGGGATCGTTTCGCGTAGACCTGGGAAACCGCTGAGGACCCGGCGCGCGACGCGACGACCGGGATAGTGCCGCGGTCCCCTAGTCCGGGATCTCCCGCTGGTCGGCCACGACCACCCCGAACAGGTCGGCGACGGAGGCGAGGCTCGCCGCCTGCAGGGCGGCGGCCGGCACCTCCGGGCCGCCACCGGTCCCCGGCAGCGCGCGGGTGGCGGTGGCGCCGCCGACCACCGTGGGCGCGTAGCCCAGGCTGAAGGCGCCGCGCGCGGTGGAGTTCACGCACATGTGCGTCATGAACCCGGCGAGCAGCAGCGGGCGGACCGGGTGCTGCTTGAGCAGCGTGTCCAGCTCGGTGCCGGTGAAGGAGTTCGGGTAGTGCTTCACCACCGTCGCCTCGCCGGGCCGCGGCGCGACCCGGTCGACGATCGCGCCGATCTCCTCCCGGACGTCGTACGGCGTGCCGGGGCCGGCGTCGTGCTGGACGTGGACGATCGGGATGCCGGCGGCGCGGGCCCGGTCGAGCAGCTCCTCGGCCTGGTCGAGGGCCGCCTGCACGCCCTCGAGCTCCATCAGGCCGCGCGTGTAGGTGTTCTGGCAGTCGATCAGGACGAGCGTGGACGCAGACAGCGCGGGCGGGTCGGCGGGCAGGCCGCTCACCGCGCGCAGGGTCGTGAGGTCGGACATGGGTCTCCTCCCACGTCGACGGGCAGGGGCACCGACGCTACCCACGGTGGGCGGAGCCGCAGAAGACCCGAACGGCGCGGACCATAACGACAACGATTATCGTTAATTCCATGTCCGACGCCCGCGTCCCCGTCACCGTGCTGTCCGGCTTCCTCGGGGCCGGCAAGACCACGCTGCTCGACCACCTGCTGGCCAATCGCGAGGGCCGGCGGATCGCCGTGGTGGTCAACGACATGAGCGAGATCAACGTCGACGGCGCCCTGCTCGCCCGCGCGACCGAGCAGCTCGTCGAGCTGACGAACGGCTGCATCTGCTCCACCCTGCGCGAGGACCTGCTCGAGTCGGTCGGCGCGCTCGCGCGCGGCGGCGGGCTCGACCACGTCGTCGTCGAGTCGACGGGGATCTCCGAGCCGATGCCGGTCGCGGCGACCTTCGAGTGGGAGTTCGCGGACGGCACCAGCCTCTCCGACCACGCCCGGCTCGACACCATGGTCACGCTGGTCGACGCCTCGACCTTCCTCACGCACCTCGGCGACCCGGCCACCCTGGCCGAACGCGGCCTGCAGGCCTCGCCCGAGGACGAGCGCAGCCTCTCCGACCTGCTGGTCGACCAGGTGGAGTTCGCCGACGTCCTGGTCGTGACCAAGACCGACCTCGCGGCGCCCGGGCGGGTGCCGGTGGTGGAGGCGCTGCTGCGCCGGCTCAACCCGCGGGCCCGGCTGGTCCGGGCCGACCACGGCCGGCTCCCGCTCGCCGAGGTCCTCGGGACCAGCCGGTACGACCCGGTGGCGGCCGCCGACGCGCCGGGCTGGGTCCGGGAGCTGAACGGCAGCCACACCCCGGAGACCGAGGAGTACGGCATCGGCTCGGCGATCTACCGGGCCGGCCGGCCCTTCCACCCGGACCGGCTGCTCGCCGCGCTCGACGACTGGCCTGGACTGCTGCGCAGCAAGGGTTTCTGCTGGATCGCGACCCGCCCCGGCCTCGTCGGGCTGCGGTCGCAGGCCGGCCCGAACCTCGCGCTCGACCCGGTCTCCGCCTGGACGGCGTTCGACGGCCCTCGCGGCCAGGAGATCGCCGTGATCGGACTCGGCGTCGACGCGGCCGGGGTCGCCGCACGGCTGGATCCCGCGCTGCTCACTGACGAGGAGCTGCTCGGCGGCCCGGACGCCTGGCGCGACCTGCCCGATCCGCTGCCCGCCTGGGCCGATCCCCACCGGCACCCCGAGAGCGTCGGTGGGTGAGGTTAGCCTTCCCCACATGACGGGGGAGATCACCGGGCGGTCCGTCCGATGGGGAGCGATCCGGGCCGAACGGTGGCACGTGCTCGCGGCGGTGCTGCTGCTCTGCGGGCACCAGGCCGGCGAGGCGCTGGTCCCGGTCCTGGTCGGTGTCGTGATCGACCAGGGCGTCGCCGCCGGGGACCTGCGCGCGATGCTGCTGTGGCTGCTCGTGCTGGGCCTCGACTTCCTCTTCCTGTCGAACTGCTTCCGCTTCGGCGCGCGCCGGGCCCGGCACGCCGAGCGGCACACCGACCGCCGGTTGCGCCTGCGGATCGCCGACCGCGTGCTGCACCCGCGCGGCGGCGCCGAGTCCGGGCGGCTCCCGGGTGTGCTGGCGAGCGTGGCCACCTCGGACACCCAGCGGGTCGCCGGGCTCGGGTTCGGGGTGCCGCTGCTCCTGGCCCAGGGCACCGCGCTCGTGGTCGCGGCCGTCGCGCTGCTGCGGATCTCGCTCCCGCTCGGCCTGCTGATCCTGCTCGGCACGCCCCCGCTGCTCCTGCTGCTGCACCTGCTGGGCCGCCCGTTGGAGAAGCGGAGCGGGCCCGAGCAGGAGCGGGCCGCCCAGGCGTCGGGCGTTGCCGCGGACCTCGTGGCCGGCATCCGCGTGCTGAAGGGCATCGGCGCCGGCCCGGCCGCGGTGCACCGCTACACCGGCACCAGCCGCGCGGCCCTGCGCGCCACCCTGCGGGCGACCGGCTCGCAGGCCTGGTACCAGGGCGCGGTCCTGCTGCTCAACGGCCTGTTCCTCGCCCTGGTCGCGCTCGTCGGCGGGCGCCTGGCACTGGCCGGCGAGCTCAGCGTCGGCGGGCTCGTCGCCGCCGTCGGGCTCGCGCAGTTCCTCGTCGGCCCGCTGGAGACGATCGGGTTCGTCAACGCCCGGCTCGCGCAGGCGCGGGCCTCGTCTGACCGGATCGCCGACGTGCTCTCGGCGCCGCCGGCCGTCGCGCCGGGCGAGCGCCCCGTCCCCGGGGACTCCCCCGGCGCGCTCACCGTCCGCGGTCTCCGCGCGGGGCCGCTGACCGGGCTGGATCTCGACGTCCCGGCGGGTGAGCTGGTCGGGATCGTCGCCGATCCGGCGGCCGCCACCGCCCTGCTGGCGGCGCTGGCCCGCGAGTCCGATCCCGAGGAGGGCGGCGTGGAGCTCGACCGGGTCCCGCTCGGCGCGTACCCGCCCGAGCAGGCGCGCGCGGCGGTGCTGGTCGCCGCGCACGAGGCGGCGCTGTTCGCCGGCACCGTCGCCGAGAACGTCCGGGCCGGCGGGCCGGGCGACCCGGCGGCCGCGCTCGCCGCCGCGGGAGCCGACCAGGTCCTCGAGAGCCTGCCCGAGGGCGCGGACACCCCCGTCACCGAGCAGGGCCGGTCGCTCTCCGGCGGGCAGCGCCAGCGGGTCGCGCTGGCCCGCGCGCTGGTCGCCGACGCCCCGGTGCTGGTCCTCCACGACCCGACGACCGCGGTCGACACGGTCACCGAGGCGCGGATCGCCGAGGGGCTGCGACTGCTCCGCGCCGGCCGCACCACCGTGCTGCTCACCACGAGCCCGACGCTGCTCGCGGTGGCCGACCGGGTCGTCGTCGTCGACGAGGGGCGGGTGCGGGCCGAGGGCACCCACGCCGACCTGCTCGCCGGCGACCCCGCCTACCGCGGCCTGGTGCTCGCGTGAGCGCCCGCCGGTTGCTCCCCGTCGCCGACGGCCGGGCGGTGCGCGCCGCGATCGGCGAGCTGGCCCGGCCGCACCGCGGGCGCACGGTCGCCGCCGTGCTCGCGCTGGTCGCCGGGGCGGCGGCGAGCCTGGTCACCGCTCCCCTGCTGGGCCGGATCGTCGACCTCGTGGTCGGTGGCGGCACGCCGGCCGCGCTCACCGCACCGGTGCTGCTCCTGGTGGCGGTCGCGGTCGTGCAGGGCGTACTGGCCGTCCTGGGCCTTCGGCTGCTCGCCCGCGTCGGCGAGACCATGCTGGCCACGTTGCGCGAGCGGTTCGTCGCGCGGGCGCTGGAGCTGCCGCTCGGGCGGCTCGAGGAGGCCGGCTCCGGCGACCTCACCGCGCGGGTCACCACGGACGTCACGACGGTCGGCGAGGCGGTGCGCGAGGCCGTGCCGGAGTTCGCGCGGGCGGCGCTGGTCATCCTGCTCACCCTGGTCGGGCTGGCCGCGCTGGACTGGCGGTTCCTCGTCGGCGCGCTGCTCGCGGTGCCGATCCAGGCCTGGACCGCGCGCTGGTACCTCGGCCGCTCGCAGGAGGTCTACGCGGCCGAGCGGATCGCCGGCGGCGCGCAGCAACAGGAGCTGCTCGACACCGTCGGCGGGATCGGGACCGTGCGTGCCTTCCGGCTGCACGAGCGCCGCGCAGCGCGGATCCGCGAGCGTGCGGGCGAGGTCGTCGAGCTCAACCGCCGGGTGGTCGTGCTGCAGACCCGGTTCTTCGGCCGGCTCAACGCCGCCGAGTTCGTCGGGGTCGCGGGCGTGCTCGGGGCCGGCTTCCTGCTGGTCCGCTCCGGCGGTGCGACGGTCGGCGCGGCGAGCGCGGCGATACTGTACTTCATCAACCTGTTCGGGCCGGTCAACCAGGTGCTCTTCCTGCTCGACGTCGCCCAGTCCGCGGCGGCGAGCCTGGCCCGGATCGTGGGCGTCGCCTCGCTGGACCCGGAGACCGAGCCCGAGCAGCCGGGCGTCCCGGTCGACGGCGGGGTGCGCGCCAAGGAGCTCGAGCACGCCTACGTCGAGGGGCACCCGGTGCTGCACGGCGTGGACCTCGACGTCCCGGCCGGGACCCGGGTCGCGCTGGTCGGGGCGTCGGGCGCGGGCAAGACCACGCTGGCGTCGATCCTGGCCGGGGTGCACGAGCCGACCGGCGGGGCGGTCGACCTCGGCGGCGTGCCGCTCGCCGAGCTCGGTCCGGCCGGCGTGCGGGGCACGATCGCGCTGATCACGCAGGAGGTGCACGTGTTCGCCGGCCCGCTGGCCGAGGACCTGCGGCTCGCCCGGCCGGGTGCCACCGACGCGGAGCTGCGCGCCGCGCTCGCCACGGTCGACGCCCTGGCCTGGGTGGAGGCCCTCCCCGAGGGCCTCGACACCGTGGTCGGGGCGGGGGCGCACGCGCTCACCGCGGTGCAGGCCCAGCAGCTCGCGCTGGCCCGGCTCGTGCTGGCCGACCCGCCGGTCGCGATCCTCGACGAGGCCACCGCCGAGGCGGGCAGCGCCGGGTCCCGGGTCCTCGAGGCGGCGGCCGAGCGGGCGCTGGCCGGGCGCACGGCGATCACCGTGGCCCACCGGCTCACCCAGGCCGCCGGGGCGGACCACGTCGTGGTGCTCGACGGCGGCCGGATCGCCGAGCAGGGCACCCACGAGGCGCTCGTCGCCGCGGACGGCGTGTACGCGCGGTTGTGGGCTGCCTGGGCGGAGCGGCACTGATCCGCACCGAGGAGGCCCTGATCGTGAGGCCGTGCACAGCGGTCGACACGAGGCCGAACCGACACGAATCGGACCGACCCGGACACGACGTCCCGAATTGACACGACCGGTTGGTTAGGCAAACCTCACCGGGTTCGTGATCGTCGTCGGAAGGACCCGGATGTCGCACGTCCCCCGCCCCGGCCGTCGGGCCGGGCGCACCGCCCTGCGGGCGCTCGCCGCGGCCGCCCTGACCGCCCTCGTGGCCGGCGCCTGCTCCAGCCCGTCGCAGGCTCCCTCGTCGGACGCACCCGAGCCGTCGGCCGCGGCGCAGAACGCCTTCCCGGTGACGCTGAAGCACGCCTACGGCGAGACGACGATCCCGGCCGAGCCCACCCGCGTCGTCACCATCGGCTTCAACGAGGGCGACTTCGCGCTGGCCCTCGGCGTGGTGCCGCTGGCCGAGCGGGAGTTCTTCGGCGGCTTCGACTGGCAGGCCCGGCCCTGGGCCGCCGCGGCGAAGAACGGTGCGCAGCCCGTTCCGCTGGCGTCGAGCGAGCTGCCGCTGGAGACGATCGCGAGCCTCCGGCCGGACCTGATCCTCGGGGTGTACTCGTTCATCGACCAGCCGACCTACGAGCGGCTGTCGGCGATCGCCCCGACCGTCGCCCAGCCGACGCCCAACGGTGAGGGTGCCGCCGCCACCTGGCAGGAACAGACCCGGATCACCGGGCAGGCGCTCGGCCGCAGCGACCGGGCCGAGCAGGTGGTCGCCGAGACCGAGCAGAAGCTGAAGGACACGGCCGCACCGTCGTTCGCCGGCAAGTCGCTGGCCATGGACTTCATGGTCGACGGCACCCCGTACAAGCTGGGGACGGACGACCTGCGGGCGCAGCTGTTCACGGGGCTGGGCTTCACCGTCCCGGCCACCACCGAGACGCTCAGCCCGGAGACGCTCGGCCCGCTCGACCAGGACGTGATCGTGTCGATGGGCCGCACACAGGAGCAGTACGACTCCCCGGTGTTCCAGAACCTGGACGCCGTGAAGCAGGGCCGGGTCGTGAACATGGGCGGCTACACCACCCCGTTCGCCGGCGCGCTGGGCTACTCCAGCCCGCTGAGCCTGCCGTACGCCGCGGACGAGGTCTCGCCGAAGCTGGCCGAGGTCCTCGGCTAGGAGACCGGCAGCCGGGCGGGGGCGGGGGCGGTCGCGCCGGCGAGCGCCGCCGCGATCTCCCCCGCCCGCACCGCGACCGTGGACAGCAGGGTCGAGGTGATGCCGTGGGTGTGCTCGGTCGCGCCCTGCACGAACAGCCCGACGTCGACGGGCCGGCCCTGCGGGGTCGCGCCCGTGGTCAGCCGGTAGTCGCGCCGGACCTCGGGGCGGCCGGCGTCGTCGCGGGTGCACGCGGCGGCGAGCGCGGGGTCGAGCAGCCACAGCGGGTCCGTGGGCCGGTACCCCGTGGCGTAGACGACGACGTCCGCGGTCAGCACCTCCCGCGCCCCGTCGATCAGCGACTCCACGGCCAGCTCGACCCGGTCGCCGGTGTCGACCACGTCGGCCACCCGGGACACGTTGTGGAAGCGCAGCCGCTCCCGCCCGGCGACCCGCTCGTGGTAGTGCCGCCGGTACAGCTCGGTGATCAGGTCCGGGTCGACCACGGAGTAGTTCGTGTTCGCGTGGTAGCCCATGATCATCTTCTTGACGGGGTCGGGCGCGGCGTAGAAGTCGTCGACCGCCGCCGGGTCGAAGATCCGGTTGGCGAAGGAGCTGTCGTCCGCCGGGCTGTAGCCGTAGCGGGCGAACACCGCGTGCACCTCGGCGTCCGGGTAGGTCCGGTGCAGGTAGTCCACCGTCTCGGCGGCGCTCTGCCCGGCCCCCACCACCGCACAGCGCGCGGCGGTCCGCAGCTGCGGCGCCCGGTGCAGCAGGTCGCGGTTGTGCCACACCCGCGGGCCGAGCGCGACCCCGCGCGGGACGTTCGGCGTGAGCCCGGTGGCCAGCACGACGTTGCGCGCCCGGATCCGCACCGGTCCGCTGTCCGAGTGGAAGCCGACCACCTCGGCGAGCTCGACGGCCCCGTCGTCCTCCACCGGCACGACCTCGGTGACCTCGGCGCCGTACTCGACCACGCCGGCGAACCGCGCGGCGGCCCACTCCAGGTAGTCGTGGAACTCCAGCCGGGTCGGGAACGCGCTGCCGTAGTTGATGAAGTCGACGAGCCGGTCCCGGTCGTGCAGGTAGGCGAGGAACGTGAACGGGCTGGTCGGGTTCCGCAGCGTGACCAGGTCCTTGAGGTACGAGATCTGCATCGTCGCGTCCTCGAGGAGCATCCCGCGGTGCCAGCCGAACCGCTCCTGCCGCTCGACGAACCGGTAGCTCAGCCGCTCCGCCGGCGGCGCCGTGGCGTTGTGCTCGGCCAGCGCGACCGCCAGCGCCAGGTTGGACGGTCCGAAGCCGATCCCGAGGACGTCGACCACCTCCACGCCGTCGGCCGCCCGCTCGGCGCGCGGGTGGTCGGGGATGTTCGTGGGCGCGACGGTCATCGTGTCCTCTCGGTGCCCGGCGTCAGGCACGGTCGGCGAGCCTCTCTTTACTCAGGGCAGGCTAACTTTCCGGCCTCCCGGACTCACGGCTCCGGGCGGGTGATCCGGATCGCGCGACGCCACGCTCCGTCCTGGCCGGACCGACAACCGCTGGTCCGACCGTGGGCAGCCGCATCCGGGGACCGGTCCGCCCGAGCGCCCACCGCCGAGCACTCGGGCGGACCGGCCGGAGCCCCGGCCCGGGACCGTCGCGCCGGACCCGGGCGGGGCGATCACGGGCGGGACCTCAGCCCTGCACGATCCCGGAGTTCGACGTGTCCGCCTGGGCGATCGACTGCTGCGTCGAGCCCGAGAGGATGCCGCCGATGTTGATCGCCGGGCTCACGTCCAGGTCCAGCCCGAGCAGGCCGCCCTGCTGCGAGGCAAACCCGCCGGCCCCCGGCCCGTCCTGCAGGATCCCGGAGTTGGACCGGTCGACCTGGCTGATCGACTGGCTCACCGGGCCGCCCCCGATGCCGCCGACGTTCACCCCCGGACTCACGTCGAGCGCCGCGCCGACGAGGTCCTTGCTCTGGAATGCCGCGCCGGGCTCCGTGCAGCCACCGCCTGACTGCACGATCCCCGAGTTGGACTGGTCGGCCTGCACGATCTGCTGGGTGGTCGGCCCGCTGCCCAGCACGCCGCCGACGTTCAGGCCCGGGTTCACGCCGCCGTCGAGCCCGAGCAGCCCGCCGTCCTGGGTCGCGACCGGGCCGGCGGCGTCGCAGTCGTGCCCGTGCCCGCCCGACTCGCCCGCGAACGCCATCCCGGACGCCGCCAGGGCGAACGGGAGGGCCAGTGCCCCGACCGTCGCCGTCCGA
Organism: Pseudonocardia sp. NPDC049154; assembly: GCF_040648315.1. Lineage (NCBI taxonomy): Bacteria > Bacillati > Actinomycetota > Actinomycetes > Pseudonocardiales > Pseudonocardiaceae > Pseudonocardia > Pseudonocardia sp. NPDC049154. The sequence goes on along the minus strand of NZ_JBEZDN010000087.1, from coordinate 21,809 downwards.
CGAGCGGTGGTGCGCATCTGCATGGAGGTCTCCCCTCTCAGGTTTCTCATGACCACCCGTCCGGTACCGCAGCGCGGTTGCTCTGCGTGACCGATCGGGATGTCGAGAAGCTAGCGAGATCCCTTCCGGACGGTCACCGGAGGGTGGCTGAGAGGTCACTGAGGCGAGTCATAACGGCGTCATAATCGGGTTCAACCGTCAACCAGCTCGACCCAGGGTGATGAGGTGAGCGCATGCTGACCACGCTGCGTGAAACCTCAGGACGTTACGGGTCGATCGCGAGAAGTCGGATTCCCCACGAAGAAGCAACCCGGCCGGGCGACGGCGCGTCCGAGATGTGGCGTCAGGTGGCCAGCAGGGTCCTGACCAGGTCCTTCCACTGCGCGACCAGCGGATCGGTGGTGTGGTCGCGCGGATCGAAGGCGTAGGTCAGGGCGGCTCCGCGCATGCTCGTGAGCAGGATGTCGCGGAGCTGGCGGAAGCGCGGGTGCCCGGCGAGCTCCTCGCCGAACATGCGCGCCATCGACTCGCGGATCGCGGACCCCAGCCCTCGCTCGGTCGGGCGCAGCGCCCCGGCGATGTCCGGGTTGGACCGCGCGGCCGTCCACAGCTCGATCGCGGCCCAGAAGTGGGGCTCGGAGAAGCTCTCCCAGAGCAGCTCCACGACCCGGTCGGCACGCCGGCGGACGTCCCGGGTGCCCTCCTCGTCGAGCAGGCGCGTCAGGCGGTCCTCGGTGTCCTGCACGCGCTTGGCGGCGAGGTGCCCGGCGGCGGCGACCAGCAGCAGGTCGCGGGAGGGGAAGTGGTGCAGGAGGCGGCCGCGGGAGACGCCCGCGCCCGCCTGGATGGTGAGCGTGGTGGCGCCGGAGTAGCCGCCCTCGACGAGGGCGGCCACCGCGGCGTCCAGGATCCGGGCGCGGCTGTCGCTCGTGCGCTGCGCCCGGGTCCTGGGTTCGGTGCCCGTCATGAGGTCACAGGCGAGGTCACAGGCCGAGCGAACGGCCGATGACCTCCTTCATGATCTCGGTGGTGCCGCCGTAGATGCGGGTGATCCGGGCGTCCGCGTACGCCTTCGCGATCGGGTACTCGTTCATGTACCCGTAGCCGCCGTGCAGCTGCAGGCAGCGGTCGACGACCCGGCCCTGCAGCTCGGTGCACCAATACTTGGCCTTGCTGGCGTCGACCGCGGTGAGGTCGTCCGCGTTGAGCGCGCGGATGCAGTCGTCGACGTAGTGCCAGGCCAGGTCGATCTCCGTGGCGATCTCGGCGAGCACGAACTTGGAGTTCTGGAACGAGCCGATCGGCTGGCCGAAGGCCTTGCGCTCCTTCACGTACTCCAGCGTCCAGTTCAGCGCGGCCTCCGCGGCCGCGACACCCGCGACGGCGATCGACAGCCGCTCCTGCGGCAGCTTGGTGACCAGCTGCGTGAAGCCCTGCCCCTCGGCCTCGCCCAGCAGGTTCGCGACCGGGACCCGGACGTCGGTGAACGACAGCTCCGCGGTGTCCTGGGCGTGCTGGCCGAGCTTGTCGAGGTTGCGGCCGCGCTCGAAGCCCTCCATCCCCCGCTCGAGCACGAGCAGGGACATGCCCTTGTGCTTCTGCGACGGGTCGGTCTTCACCGCGGTGATCACGACGTCCGCGTTGATCCCGTTGGTGATGAAGGTCTTCGCCCCGTTGACGACGTAGTGGTCGCCCTCGCGGCGCGCCGTCGTCGACATGGAGGCGAGGTCGGAGCCGATGCCCGGCTCGGTCATCGCGATCGCGGTGATCAGGTCACCGGAGACGATGCCGGGGAGCCAGCGCTTCTTCTGCTCCTCGTTCGCGTAGGTGAGGAAGTACGGCATGCAGATGTCGTTGTGCAGCGTCAGGCCGAGGCCCGAGCCGCCGCACCCGGCGCGCATGAGCTCCTCGATGACCACGGCGTTGAAGCGGAAGTCCTTGACCCCGCCGCCGCCGTACTCCTCGGGCACGTCCATGCCGAGGAAGCCGTTCTTCCCGGCCTCGGCGAACACCTCGCGCGGGACGATGCTGTCCCGGTTCCACTGCTCGTCGTGCGGGGCGATCTCGACCTCGACGAACTTCCGGAACGACTCCCGGAAGGCCTCGTGGTCGCTCTCGTAGAGGGTGCGCTTCATGTCCGGGACCTCCTAGCGCGGTGCCATGCGGATGGCGCCGTCGAGGCGGATGACCTCGCCGTTGAGCATCGGGTTCGCCACGATGTGCGCGGCGAGCAGACCGTACTCGCTCGGCTTACCCAGCCGGGCCGGGTGCGGCACCTGCTTGCCCAGCGACTCCTTGGCCTCCTCCGGCAGGCCGCCCAGCAGCGGGGTCTCGAACAGACCCGGCGCGATGGTGTTGACCCGGATCTGCGCGCTCGCGAGGTCGCGGGCGATCGGCAGCGTCATGCCGACCACGCCGCCCTTCGACGCCGAGTAGGCCGCCTGCCCGATCTGGCCCTCGAAGGCCGCGACGGAGGCGGTGTTGATGATGACGCCGCGCTCGCCGTCGACCGGGTCGGTCTGCGCGATGCGCTCGGCGGCCAGCCGGATCACGTTGAACGTGCCGATCAGGTTGACCGTGACGACCTTGGTGAAGGCGTCGAGCGGGAACGCGCCCTGCTTGCCGACGGTCTTGATCGCGTTGCCGATGCCGGCGCAGTTGACCGCGACGCGCAGCGTGCCCAGCTCGGCCGCGACGTCGAGCGCCGCGGTGACCTGGGCCTCGTCGGTCACGTCGGCTGCGGCGAACCGCGCCTTGTCGCCCAGCTTCTCGGCGATCTCGGCGCCCTGCGACGACGGCAGGTCGACGATCACGACCGACGCGCCGGCGTCGAGCAGGGTCTCGGCGGTGGCGAGGCCGAGACCGGAGGCCCCGCCGGTGACGAGCGCGACCTGTCCGGTGATGTCCATGGGTGAGGAACCTCCAGCTCGGTGGGGAGAAGCGACGAGGGCGCGGCGCCGGCCGCGGCGGGCGCCCCCCCGGGGGGGGGGTAGGTCAACCAGGAGGTTGTTGTGTTTTGGGTGGGGCGCCCCCCCCCCCACAGGAGGGGTCCCGT
>NZ_JBEZDN010000087.1:0-18744 GCF_040648315.1 Pseudonocardia sp. NPDC049154 | reverse complement strand
GGGGGAGCTGCGCCGTGGGCGCGGCGCCGGACGGGCGCCGCGCCCTCGAGGGGTGGGGTCAGAGCAGCTCGAGGATGGTGGCGTTGGCCTGGCCGCCGCCCTCGCACATCGTCTGCAGGCCGTAGCGGATCCCGTTGTCGCGCATGTGGTGGACCAGCGTGGTCATGATCCGCGCGCCGGAGCCGCCCAGCGGGTGGCCCAGGGCGATCGCGCCGCCGTTCGGGTTGAGCGCCTTGACGTCCGCGCCCTCGATGTCCGCCAGCCAGGCCATCGGCACGGGGGCGAACGCCTCGTTGACCTCGAAGGCCCCGATCTCGTCGATCTTGAGGCCGGACTTCGCGAGCGCCTTCTGGGTGGCCGGGATCGGCGCGGTCAGCATGATGACCGGGTCGGCACCGGCGAGGACCGCGGTGTGCACCCGGGCGATCGGGGTGAGACCGAGCTCCGCGGCCTTCTCCGAGGTGGTCATCAGCAGCGCGGCCGAGCCGTCCGAGATCTGGGAGGCGTTGCCGGCGTGGATCACGCCGTCCTCCTTGAAGACCGTCTTCAGCTTGGCCAGGCCCTCGACCGAGCCGCCGGGGCGGATGCCCTCGTCCTGGCTGATCACGGTGCCGTCGGGCAGCGTGACCGGGGCGATCTGGCTCTCGAAACGGCCCCCGGCCTGGGCGGCGGCGGCCTTCTCGTGGCTGCCGATCGCGAACTCGTCGAGCTGGGTGCGGGAGAAGCCCCACTGCTCGGCGATCATCTCGGCGCCGATGCCCTGGTTCGGGAAGACGCCGTTGTAGCGGGCGAGGAACTTCTCGCCGAACGGGTTCTGGCCGTTGGACGAGGAGCCCATCGGCACCCGGGACATCGACTCGACGCCACCGGCCACGACGACGTCGTACTGGCCCGCGATCAGGCCTGCGGCGGCGAAGTGCACGGACTGCTGGGAGGACCCGCACTGCCGGTCCACGGTCACGCCGGTGACGGTCTCCGGGAACCCGGCCGCGAGCGCGGCGGTGCGGCCGATGTCCATGGTCTGCTCGCCGACCTGGGACACGCAGCCCCAGATGACGTCCTCGATCACGGCCGGGTCGACGCCCGAGCGCTCGGCCAGCGAGGTCAGGACGTGCGCCGACAGGTCGGCGGGGTGGACGCCGGACAGGCCGCCGTTGCGCTTGCCGACGGGGGTGCGCACGGCTTCGACGATGACTGCATCACGCACGGTCGAGCTCCTTGTCTCGCGGGTGAGGTCGCAGCGGGCTGCTGCCGACGGTGCCCGCGCGGGAGCGCCGTCGCCTGCCCCGCACCGTAGCAGCGAAACAGTCAGTTCTGACCGCCCCGGAGGTGTGGCGTACAGAACACTCGTTCAGATCGCCTGGTCAGCGGGCGTCGCCGAGTGCCGCCGACGGCCGGTACGGCGCCCGTCGGGTGTGCCGGCCCTCGCGTCGCGACGGGTGGCGGCAGGTCGACGAGTGCGGCGAGTCGGCCAGGGCGGTGCGGCACCCGCCTCTCGTTTCCGTGATCGCCGGAGGTGTGCGCGCAGGGCTCCTGAGACCGCCACTACCGCACCAAAACCCTGATCACGGCGTCGCCTGCACCCTCAAGCCCGCACCGGCAGCAGCTGATGATCGCCAATGGCGTCCCCGTGCGGCTGATCGAGCTGCCGCTGCTGCACGCGAACGCTGATCACGGGCGGAGGGGAGTTGATGAAGCACTCGCGGTGCGGGAACTCGCGACTCGCGGTGCCGGAACTCGCGACTCGCGGTGCCGGAACTCGCGACTCGCGGGGCCACCGCCCCGGAAGGCGGCGAGGCGCCCGGGCCTCGTGCCCGGGCGCCTCGTCCCAGCGGTTGTCGGAGCGGGTCGTCGGAGCGGGTCGCCCTCCCTGCTCGGACGTCCTGTCGGGACGGCCGGCGGTCAGTTGCCGCCGGGGTTGAGGGTGACGGTCTCGGCCTGGTAGCTCGTGCCCACGACGTCGACCCCCTCGCCCTTGAGCAGGTCGATCGCCTTGGTCACGTAGTCGTTGGTGTAGGCCTCGGGGTCGGGGTCCTTGGTGAGCACGGTCTGGCCGTCGGCGTTGACCGCGGTGCGGGCCACGTTCACCGTCTGCGCCCAGGCCGCCGGGTCGATCGTGCCGGCGCCCGCGGCGGGCGAGGGCCAGATGAGCTTGTTGACCTCGTTGACCTGCCACAGCTGGTGGCTGGCGCCGAGCTTCGACCCGGCCTTGACCACGATGTCGCGGCAGGCGGCCACGTTGTCCCGGCAGTACGCCCAGCCCTTGATCGACGCCGCGACGAAGCGCACCGTCTGGTCCTGGTAGGCGGGCTCGGCGAGCTTGTCGGTGCTCGCCCAGATCGCGTCCTGCAGCATCGCCGTGCCGTCGGAGTTCCAGTCGACGACCGTGAAGTCCGACGGCTGGTACAGCTGCCCGGTCGCCGGGTTCTGTGCCTCCAGGACCTGCGCGTACTCGTTGTACGACATGGCCTGCGCCGCGTCGATCTCGCCGGAGAGCAGCGCCTGCATGTCGAACTGCTGCTGCACGAGCGTGACGTCGGAGGGCTTGAGCCCGGCCTTGGTCATGCCCGCGAACAGCTCGAACTCGTTGCCGAAGCCCCAGTTGCCGATCTTCCTGCCGGCGAACTGCGCGGGCTGGGTGATGCCCTTGTCCGCGAACGCCACCTGCCGGGTGCCGGAGCGCTGGAAGATCTGCGCGACGTCCGTGATCGCGGCGCCCTGCTCGCGCGAGGCCAGGGCCTTGGGCACCCAGGCGATCGCGTAGTCCGCCTGGCCCTGTGCCAGCACCGTCTGCGGGACGATGTCTACGCCGCCCTCCTTGATCCGGACGTCGAGCCCCTTCTCCCGGTAGTAGCCCTGGTCGATCGCGGCCAGGTAGCCCGCGAACTGGCCCTGCGTGAACCACTGCAGCTGCAGGGTCACCGGCTGCAGACCGCCGGCCGCGGTGGTGGTGCCGCCCGAGGCCTGCTGGCCGGCGGGCGTGGTGGAACAGGCGGCGAGCACGACGGCCGCGGCGGCGCCGATCGCCGCCAGGGCCGTGCGGCCGAAACGGGGTCTCTTCACGAGGCACCTCCGGGGCGGTTGCGGGTCACGAGCCGCTCGGCGAGCAGCCCGGCCAGGAAGAAGAGCAGCCCCAGGACGATCGAGGCGGCGACGAAGGCCCACGCGCGGGCGTAGGCGGTGTTGGCGGCGGCCGAGGAGATCCGGCTGCCCAGCCCGTTCTGCAGGCCGCCGAAGTACTCCGCGACGATCGCGGCGATGACCGCGGCGGGCGCGGCGAGCCGCAGGCCGGTCATCACGTACGGGACCGCCCCGGGCAGCCGCACGAACCGGGTGTACTGCCGGCGGGTGGCCGCGAGGGCGACCATCAGCTCGTCGTGCACCGGGCGGACCTGGCGGAGCCCGCGCGCGGTCGAGACGTAGACCGGCACCACGACCACGACCATCACGACGAGCCGCCGCGGGATCTCGGTGGTGGAGCCGAACATCGTGGTGAACACCGGCGCCAGCGCGACGATCGGGATGGCGCTCGCCGCCAGTACCACCGGCGTGATCAGGTCCGACACCACGCGCACGCCGGCCGCGAGGATCGCCAGGAGCACCCCGAGGACGAACCCGAGCACCAGCCCGACCAGCGCGTTCCCGCCGGTGACGGCCGCGGTCTCGAGGATCACCGGGAACTGCGCACCGATCTGCTCGGCGATGGCGGTCGGGGCCGGGAGGAGGAAGGCCGGCAGCCCGCCGACGGTCACGACCAGCTGCCAGACCACCAGGACCGCGACACCGAAGACCACCGGCGCGACGATCACCGAGACGCCGCGGAACCGGCGGCCCGGCCCGGCGACCGCACCGACGCCACCCGCCGCGGTCGCGCTCTCGACCGGCGCGCTCACACCGAGCTCGATTCCGCGTGCCCGTCCGTCGCGGCGCCCTTGCGCAGCGCCTCCCGGACCGCGGTGACGGCCTCGAAGAACGCGGCGGTCTCGCGGACGTCCTCCACGGTGTCGGGCACGAGGTCGTCCCCGGCCACGGGCGGGCGGCGCCCGGCGACGATCTCGGTGATCCGCCCCGGTCGCGGCGACATCACCACGACCCGGTCGGAGAGCACGACGGCCTCGGGGATCGAGTGCGTGACGAACAGGACCGCGGCGCCGGTCTCCCCCGCGATCCGCAGCAGCTCGGCCTGCATCCGCTCGCGGGTCATCTCGTCGAGGGCGCCGAACGGCTCGTCCATCAGCAGCAGCCGCGGGCTCGGCGCGAGCGCCCGGGCGATCGCGACCCGCTGCTGCATGCCGCCGGACAGCTCGGCAGGCCGGGACCCGGCGAACTCGGCGAGCCCGACGAGCTCGAGCAGCTCCACCGCCCGGCGCCGCCGCTCCGCCTTGCCGACTCCGTGGACCTGCAGCGGCAGCTCGACGTTCTCGGCGACCGTCCGCCAGTCGAGCAGGCCGGCCTGCTGGAACGCGATGCCGTAGCGCTGGTCGAGCCGGGCCTGCCGGGCGCTCGTGCCGGCGACGGCGACGGTCCCGCCGGTCGGCTCCTCCAGGTCGGCGACCACCCGCAGCACGGTGGACTTGCCGCAGCCGGACGGCCCGATCAGCGAGACGAACTCACCGGCGCCGATCGTCAGGTCGACACCCGCGAGCGCCCGCACGGTGCCGAAGGTCTTGTCCACGCCCTGCAGCTCGACGGCGGCGTTCGGCACCGCGTCCTCCACGCTCTCCTTCTCCGTGTCCTCGTCCGCGTTCACGCGACACTCCCCCGGTAGCGCCGCAGCGCCAGCTCCAGCAGCCCCACCGCGCCCGCGGCCACCAGGCCCAGGACGGCCGCGCCGAGGATGGCGGCGTACATCTGCGAGGGGTCGCCGGTGGCGGACTGTGCGTACTCGATGATCAACCGTCCGATCCCGCCGCGGGTGCCGGTGGAGATCTCCGCGACGATCGCACCGACGACCGCGGCGGCCGCCGCCAGACGCACGGCCGGGACCAGGTGCGGCACCGACGCGGGCAGCCGCAGCCGCAGCAACGTGGTCCACCAGCCCGCGGCCAGGCTGCGGAACATCTCGACGTCCGCCTTCCGCGGCGAGGTGAGCCCCCGCAGCATGCCCACCGAGATCGGGAAGAAGGCGAGGTAGGAGGAGATCACCATCACGCTGGCCCACGGCTCCCACGCCCAGCCGCCGATGGCGATCTTGCCGCCCCACCCCGCGACCAGCGGTGCGATCGCGATCAGCGGGACGGTCTGGGAGGCGATCACGAAGGGCAGCACCGCCTTCTCGGCGACGGCGAACCGCTGCATGAGCAGCGCGAGCAGCACCCCGGCGATCCCGCCGAGGACCAGCCCGCCCAGCGCGAGCCCGAGGGTGAACAGCGCGCCCGAGGCGATCGCCGCCCCGACCGCGCGCGGCTCCGCGGCGCCGGCGACCTCCGGGGCCCCCAGCCGGGCCAGCACCGTCCACACGTGCGGCATCGCGGCGTCGTCTGTCCGGGGCAGGATCCGGGTGCCGCCGACGGTCACGCCGGCGGCGGGCAGGACGAGCTTGGCCAGCTCCCACAGCGCGACGAGCAGGACGAACGCGGCGACGGCCCATGCCGCGCTGCGCAGCCTCTGCCTGCTCCCCATGGTGCCCCCCTCGCTCGCCCGGGGTGATCCGGACGAAGGCGAATCCTGAGAGGTTGGCATGACGGCGGCGTTACCGACAGGTTCCCACTGCCCCCAACCGGGCGGTCGCGGTCACGACTCGGCAACGGGGTGACAGCACGCGCACCGGACGTGACGATCACGCGTCGCGGCACCGATGCCCCTTGCGCGGGCGGGCGTCGCGGCAGCAAGGTGACCGCCTCACGTTCCGCGCGAAGGGGGCTTCGATGTCGCGAACCGTCCGGGCGGCGATCCTGCAGGCCAAGTGGACCGGCGACACCGCATCCATGATCGACGTCCACGAGTCCTACGCCCGTGCCGCTGCCGAGCAGGGCGCCCAGGTCATGGGCTTCCAGGAGGTCTTCAACGCCCCGTACTTCTGCCAGGTGCAGGAGTCCGAGCACTACCGCTGGGCCGAGCCCGTGCCCGACGGGCCGACCGTGCAGCGCATGCAGGCGCTCGCCCGGGAGACCGGAATGGTGCTCGTGGTGCCGGTCTTCGAGATCGAGAGCGCCGGGAACTACTACAACACCGCCGCGGTGATCGACGCCGACGGCACGGTGCTCGGCAAGTACCGCAAGCACCACATCCCGCAGGTCAAGGGCTTCTGGGAGAAGTACTACTTCAAGCCGGGCAACCTCGGCTGGCCCGTCTTCGACACCGCCGTGGGCAAGGTCGGCGTGTACATCTGCTACGACCGGCACTTCCCCGAGGGGTGGCGGGCGCTCGGCCTGGCCGGTGCCGAGATCGTGTTCAACCCCAGCGCCACCAGCCGCGGACTCTCGGCCTATCTCTGGCAGCTCGAGCAGCCCGCCGCCGCCGTCGCCAACGAGTACTTCGTGGCCGCGATCAACCGGGTCGGGGTGGAGGAGTACGGGGACAACGACTTCTACGGCACCAGCTACTTCGTCGACCCGCGCGGGCAGTTCGTCGGCGACGTCGGCTCCGGGACGGACGAGGAGCTGATCGTCCGCGACCTCGACCTGGACCTGATCGACGAGGTCCGGCAGCAGTGGGCCTTCTACCGCGACCGCCGGCCCGACGCGTACGGCCCGCTGGTGGAGTCATGAGCGGCGAGCTGTACGCGCGTACCCGCGCGGTCCTGCCCCACTGGCTCTCGCTCTACTACGCCGAGCCGATCGAGCTCGACCACGGCTCCGGCCGGCACGTCTGGGACGCGGACGGGAACCGGTACCTGGACTTCTTCGGCGGCATCCTCACCACGATGACCGAGCACGCGCTGCCCGCGGTCACCGAGGCCGTCGCCGCGCAGGCCGCGAAGCTCGTCCACTCGTCTACGCTGTACCTGAACCGGCCGATGGTCGAGCTGTGCGAGGAGATCGCCGAGGTCAGCGGCATCCCCGACGCGAAGGTCTTCCTCACCACCAGCGGCACGGAGGCCAACGACGCCGCGCTGCTGCTGGCCAGCGCCCGCAACGGGGCGAACCAGATCCTGGCCCTGCGCAACAGCTACCACGGCCGGTCCTTCTCGACGATCGGGATCACCGGCAACAGCGCCTGGTCCCCGACCTCGCTCTCGCCCTTCCAGACCTACTACGTCCACGGTGGACAGCGGTACCGGTCGCCGTTCGCGCACCTGTCCGACGAGGACTTCGTGAAGGCCTGCGTCGCCGACCTGACCGACGTGCTCGACCAGACGGACGGGCGGGTGGCGGCGCTGATCGCCGAGCCGATCCAGGGCGTCGGCGGCTTCACCTCGGGGCCCGACGGCGTGCTGGGCGCGTTCGCCGAGGTGCTGCGGGCGAGGAACATCCTCTGGATCTCCGACGAGGTGCAGACCGGCTGGGGCCGCACCGGCGAGCACTTCTGGGGCTGGCAGGCACACGAGGCGACGCCGGACATCGTCACCTTCGCCAAGGGCGTCGGGAACGGGCTGTCGATGGGCGGCGTGATCGCCCCCGCCGCGATCATGGACAACCTGCCGGCGAACTCGATCTCCACCTTCGGCGGCAGCCCGATCACCTCCGCGGGCGCGCTGGCGAACCTGCGCCACCTGCGCGAGCACGACCTGCAGGCCAACGCGGCGAAGGTCGGCCCGATCCTGCTCGACGGGCTGAAGGCGGCCCGGGTCCCGGTCGTCGGCGACGTCCGCGGCAAGGGCCTGATGATCGGCGTCGAGCTGGTCGAGCCGGGCTCCGGCACGCCCGGCCGCCCCGCGCCGGCGCTCGCCGCGGCGGTGCTGGAGGGCTGCCGGGAGCGCGGGCTGCTGGTCGGCAAGGGCGGCCTGCACGGCAACGTCCTGCGCATCGCGCCCCCGCTGTCGCTCACCGCCGAGGAGGCCGAGGAGGGGCTGGCGATCCTGGTCGACGCGCTCGAGGCGGCAGTTCCGGCGAACGGAGGTCGGTCGTGAGCACCCTGGCGATCCGCGGGGGCACGGTGATCACCGCCGCCGACGAGGTCGTGGCCGACGTCCTGGTCGACGGCGAGAAGGTCGTCGCGCTGGCCGCGCCCGGCGCGCTGGACTTCCGCGCCGACACCGAGCTCGACGCGGCGGGCCGGTACGTGATCCCGGGCGGGGTCGACGCGCACACGCACATGGAGATGCCCTTCGGCGGGACCTTCGCCGCGGACACCTTCGAGACCGGCACGCGCGCCGCGGCCTGGGGCGGCACGACCACGATCATCGACTTCCCGATCCAGTCGGTCGGCCGGTCGCTGCGCGAGGGCCTCGACGCCTGGCACGAGAAGGCCGCCGGGAAGTGCGCGATCGACTACGGCTTCCACATGATCCTGGCCGACGTCACCGAGTCCTCTCTGAAGGAGATGGAGGTGCTCGTCGGGGAGGGCGTGACCAGCTTCAAGCTGTTCATGGCCTATCCCGGCGTCTTCTACTCGGACGACGGGAAGATCCTGCGGGCCATGCAGAAGGCCGGCGAGACCGGCGGCCTGATCATGATGCACGCGGAGAACGGGATCGCCATCGACGTGCTGGCCGAGCAGGCGCTGGCCCGCGGGCAGACCGACCCGCGCTACCACGGCGACGTCCGGCACGCGCTGCTCGAGGCCGAGGCGACCTACCGCGCGATCCAGCTCGCCCGCGTCGCCGGGGCCCCGCTCTACGTGGTGCACCTGTCGGCGCAGCAGGCGCTCGCCGAGATCGCCCACGCGCGGGAGAGCGGCATCAACGCGTTCGCCGAGACCTGCCCGCAGTACCTGTTCCTGTCCACGGACGACCTGGCCCGCCCGGACTTCGAGGGCGCCAAGTACGTCTGCTCGACGCCGTTGCGCCCGGCCGAGCACCAGGCCGCGCTGTGGCGGGGGCTGCGCAACGACGACCTCTCGGTGGTCTCCACCGACCACTGCCCCTTCTGCTTCAAGGGGCAGAAGGAGCTGGGGCGCGGGGACTTCACCAAGATCCCGAACGGGCTCCCGGGCGTCGAGACCCGGATGGACCTGCTGCACCAGGGCGTGGTCGACGGGCACATCTCGCGGCGGCGATGGATCGAGCTCGCGTGCGCCACGCCCGCGCGGATGTTCGGCCTCTACCCGCGCAAGGGCACCATCGCGCCCGGGTCGGACGCCGACATCGTGATCTACGACCCCGCCGCGGAGCACACGCACTCGGCGGCCACGCACCACATGGCCGTCGACTACTCCTGCTACGAGGGCCGGACGACCACCGGCAAGGTCGAGACGGTGCTCTCCCGTGGCAGAGTGATCATCGCCGGCGGCGAGTACCTCGGGTCGCCGGGGCACGGCACGTTCCTGCCCCGCGACACCTGCCAGTACCTGCGCTGATCGGAGTGAGTGCGGTGGACATCGGACTGGTGCTGCAGACGGACCCGCCCGCGTCGACGGTCGTCGACCTCATGGTGCGGGCCGAGGGGCTCGGGTTCGGCCACGGCTGGACCTTCGACTCGCACGTGCTCTGGCAGGAGCCCTTCGTGATCTACAGCCGGATCCTGGAGCGGACCTCGCGCCTGGTCGTCGGGCCGATGGTCACCAACCCGGGCACCCGGGACTGGACGGTGCTGGCCTCGCTGTTCGCCACGCTCGACGACATGTTCGGCCCGCGCACGGTCTGCGGGATCGGGCGGGGCGACTCGGCGATGCGCGTGCAGGGCCGGCCGCCGACCACGCTGGCCCGGCTCGAGGCGTCGATCGAGGTCATCCGCGGGCTCACCGCCGGGCGGGCCGTCGACCTCGGCGGCACCGAGGTGCGCATCCCGTGGGTCCGCGAGGGCGCGCCCGCCGTGCCGATCTGGGTCGCCGGGTACGGGCCCAAGGCGCTCGCGCTGGCCGGGCGCTGCGCGGACGGGTTCGTGCTCCAGCTCGCCGACCCGTACCTCGTGGAGTGGACGATCAAGACCGTGCGGGCGGCCGCCGCGGACGCGGGCCGCGATCCCGATGCGATCACCATGTGCGTGGCCGCGCCGGCGTACGTCACGGACGGCAGCGCCGCCTCCACCGCCCACGCCCGGGACCAGACGCGCTGGTTCGGCGGGATGGTCGGCAACCACGTCGCCGACCTGGTGACCCGCTACGGCGAGTCGTCCGCGGCGGTGCCGGCCGAGCTCACCGGCTACATCAAGGGCCGCGCCGGCTACGACTACAGCCACCACGGCCGGGCCGGGAACCGGTCCACCGACTTCGTGCCCGACGAGGTCGTCGACCGGTTCTGCCTGCTCGGGCCGCCCGCCGCCCAGCGCGAGCGGCTCGCCGAGCTGGCCTCGCTCGGCGTGGACCAGTTCGCGATCTACGCGATGCACGACGATCGCGAGGCGACGATCGACGCCTACGGGGCGGAGGTCATCGGCCGGGTCTGACCGGCGCGCGGAGGGCGACGGGGTCGTCCGCCGGCCGGATCCCGAGCGCCGGGACCAGCCGCCGATGGAGGTAGCCGCGCAGCGCCTCCTCGTCGGCGGCGTCGCCGTCGAACCACACCAGGGACAGCAGGAACCGGATGACGGTCTCGGCGATCTCGTCGAGCTCGGCCTCCAGCTCGGGCTGGAATCGCAGCACCGGGGTGAGGAACCGCTTGGTCATGGCCAGCGCCTCGGCCGAGAGGCTCGCCCTGGCCAGGACGAACGTCGAGCGGTCCGGGAAGGCGACCGGGGCCAGCGCCGGCTGGGTCCGGAACTCGTAGCGGGCGCGCAGGGTGGTCTCGACGACCAGCTCGGCCGCCGAGCTCGCCCCCTGCGCGCTCTCCCAGATCCGCTGCACGATCTGCTCGGAGAGCCGCAGGAGGGCCGCCTCCACGAGCTGCTCGCGGGAGCCGAAGTGCCGGTACACCGTGGGCCGCGACACGCCGGCCCGCCCGGCCACGGCGCTGAGCGACGTGCCGTCGAACCCGGAGGCGGCGAGACACTCGACCGCGGCGTCGAGGATCCGCGTGCGCACGTCCACGCGGGCATTCTCGCAGCTCAGTCGCCCGGACGGATCACCGACTTGATCGCGGTACGGTCACGGCCCGGAGCCGTGAGGGCCGCCTCCGTGTCCGCCAGTCCGTAGTGACCCGTCACGAGGGCGTCGAGATCGACGCGCCCGGAGGCGGCCAGCGCGATCGCCGTGGGCCAGGTGTTGGCGTAGCGGAAGGTCGCGGTCAGCTCGATCTCCCTGCGCTGCAACGAACCCAGCGGGAGCGCGAGGTCCGCCGAGCCGCTGCCGACCAGCACCGCGCGACCGGCCGGGGCCAGCACCTCGAGCGCGGCGCGGGTGGCGGCGGGATGCCCGGAGCACTCCAGCAGCACCTCGGGATCCAGCCCGTCGAGTGAGGACCGCGACACGTCGACGGTGGCGGTCGCACCCAGTCCGGCGGCCACCTCGAGACGGTGCGCGTTCACGTCCGCGACCACGACCTCCGCGGCGCCGGCGGCCGCCGCGACCTGCGTCGCGACCAGCCCGATCGGCCCCGCCCCGTTCACGAGCACCCGGCTCCCGGGCCCGATCCCGCCCTTGCGCGCCGCCCACACGCCGACCGAGAGGGGCTCGAGGAGCGCGGCCCGGTCGTCGTCGAGCGAGTCCGGGACGGGATGGGCGAAGGCCTCGTGGACCACGACGTACTCGGCCAGCGCACCGTCGACCGGCGGCGTCGCGAAGAACTCCATCCGCGGGCACAGGTTGTAGCGGCCCGCGAGGCACTGCGCGCAGGTGAAGTCCGGACGGCCCGGCTCGATCGACACCCGTGTGCCCCGCCCGACCCGGGTCACCCCCTCCCCCAGCGCGACGACCTCGCCGGACGGCTCGTGCCCGAGCACCAGCGGCGCCTCGACCACGAAGTCGCCGATCCGGCCGTGCTCGTAGTAGTGGACGTCGGAACCGCACACACCGACCGCCGCCACCCGGACCAGCACCTCGCCGGGGCCGGGCTCAGGCACCGGCCGCTCCTCCAGCACGATCTCCCCGACCTGCCGCAGCACCGCGGTACGCATGGAGGCACTCATGCCCCCAGGGTGCCCCTCCGGCCGGGATCCGTCGCCCCGGAACGGGTCCCGGCCGGGCGACCGGGCTCAGAAGGTCTTGACCCGCTTCGCGTCGAGGTTACGGAAGGTGGGCTCGTTGGAGGCCATCGCGGTCATCTTCTCGGCGATCTGCTGGGTGGCCGGGTGCTTGGAGTTCCGCATCGCGGCCTCGTGGTCGGGGAAGCCGACCAGCAGGTAGTAGCGGCCCGGCTCGTCCCGGTCGGTGGCCATCACCGACCAGGTCGCCGTGCGGGCGTCGCCGATGCCCTCCAGCCACTCGGCCTCGAGCTCCTCGAACCGCCCGACGTCGTCACTGGTGAAGTCGACGACCTGGACGAAGCTCTCGCCGGCCACCTCCGCCGGGGCCGCGACCATGCCGGCCCTGATCCCGTCGCGCAGCTCCTCGTCGTCGGTGTGGCCGTGCACGTCGACCGCGTGCATGACGGCCGCGCGGAGCACCTCCTCGGGCTCCCCCGCGATCGTCAGGCTGCAGCCCGACTCGCTCGGCATCGTGCGACAGTCGATCATCATCCTGGCCATCGGGTCCTCCGCACGTCGGTCGGCCCACCCGTGGTGGGTGATCCACTGCACCCCCGGGCCCCCACGGCGTCTGTACGTAGTTCCCGACACGGCCGAACGGAGCAGTCACAGGACCGGACGGAGTGGTGACGCTTCGTCATCGGGCGTGACACGGTGCGCAGGCCCCGCATCTCGGTTTCGCCCTCCGTTCACCCTCCGTTCATCCGGTGAACTTACCGTTTCACGCGGTAATACCTCAGCAGAAGCGGGCGGCGTCATGGATCTGTCCCTCATCGTCATCGTGGTCGTGGTCACCGCATTGATCTTCGACTTCACCAACGGTTTCCACGACACGGCGAACGCGATGGCGACGTCCATCGCCACCGGGGCGCTGCGCCCCAAGGTCGCCGTCGCCGTGGCGGGCGTGCTCAACCTGGTCGGCGCCTTCCTGTCCGTGGAGGTCGCCAAGACGATCTCCAGCGGGATGGTCGACGAATCCAAGATCACTCCGGTGGTCATCTTCGCCGGCCTCGTCGGCGCGATCATGTGGAACCTGGTGACCTGGCTGGTGGGGATCCCGTCGAGCTCCTCGCACGCCCTGTTCGGCGGGCTGATCGGCGCGTCGCTGGTCGCGGCCGGCGTCGGCGCCGTCAACTTCGGCACCGTCGTCACCAAGGTCGTGATCCCGGCCCTGATCTCCCCGGTCCTGGCCGGGCTGATCGCCCTCATCGGGACCTACGTCAGCTACCGCGTCACCGCCCGTGCCGAGCGCGGCACGGTCTCGAAGGGCTTCCGCCTGGGGCAGATCGTGTCCGCGTCGATGGTCGCCCTCGCGCACGGCACCAACGACGCGCAGAAGACCATGGGCGTGATCACCCTGACGCTGATCACGGCGGGTGTGCTGGCCCCGAACTCGGGTCCGCCGTTCTGGGTGATCGCCTCGGCGGGCCTCGCGATCGCGCTCGGCACCTACCTCGGCGGCTGGCGGATCATCCGGACGCTCGGCAAGCGGGTCAGCGACATCGAGTCGCCGCAGGGCTTCGCCGCCGAGACCGCCTCGACGGCCGTCATCCTGACCTCGTCGCACCTGGGCTTCGCGCTGTCCACCACGCAGGTCGCCACCGGCGCGATCTTCGGGGCGGGCGCGGGCCGCCGGCTCGCCGGCGTCCGCTGGGGGGTCGCCGGGCAGATGGCGATCGCCTGGACCCTCACCCTGCCCGCGGCCGGGATCGTGGGCGCGGCGGCGGCGTGGGTCGCCTCGAGCGGCACCGTCGGCACCGTCGTGGTCGCGGTCGTCGGCGTGTCGGTCGCCGCCGGGATCTACGCGGCGTCCAGGCGCAGGCCCGTCACCGCCGAGAACGTCAACGACGTCCCCGCCCCGCAGCCGGCCGACCCGCCGGTGCAGCTGGCGGCCTGAGCCGGTCCGGATCCGAGGAGGAACCCGTGAACATCGCCTGGGGAGCGCTCGGCACCGTGGTCGTCGTGTCGCTGGTCGTCGGGGTCGCCGTGATCGCGCTGCTCGCGTTCGCGCTGGTCGGGCTGTCGGCCCGCAGCCAGCCCGCCACCGTCGGGCGGCGCGGGCTGAGCCCGGCCGCCGGTACCGCTGTCGCCTGCCTGTGCCTGACCGCCGCCGCCCTGATCGTCGGCTACGGGCTCTACGTCATCGTGTCCTGACGCCGCCCGGCCCGGAACACACGAACGGCGCTCCCGCTCACATCACATGAGCGAGAGCGCCGTTCGTGCGTGGGTCAGCCGGTGGCGATCGACGGGGCGCCGTCGCCCGACGCGGTGTCGAGCACCAGCCGGGCGATCCGCGCCCGGTGCTGCTCGGCGCTGCCCAGCAGCGCGGCGTCGGTGATCGCCCGCTTGTAGTACAGCTGCGCCTGGTACTCCCAGGTGAAGCCGATGCCGCCGTGCAGCTGGATGGTGTCGGCGGCGATCCGCGAGAAGGCCTCGGAGCAGGTCGCCTGCGCGATGCTCGCGGCCAGGGCCGGGTCGTCCGAGCCGTCGCCGAGGGCCCAGACCGCGTGGTAGGCCGCCGAGCGGGCGTGCTCGAGGTCGACCAGCATGTCCGCCAACCGGTGCTTCACCGCCTGGAACGAGCCGATCGGCCGGCCGAACTGCAGCCGCCCCTTCGCGTACTCGACCGTGAGGTCGAGCAGGTGCTGCGAGGCGCCGACCTGCTCGACCGCGAGCAGCACCGAGCCCACCACGAGGGCGTGGCCGATCACCCGCTCCGCCTCGTCCGGGCCGGCGAGCAGCCGGGCCGGGGCGTCGGCGAAGCGCAGCGTGGCCTGCCGCCGGGTGAGGTCCAGCGTGGTCAGCGGGGTGCGCTCGACCCCGCCGGCGGCCGCGTCGACCGCGAACAGCGCCACGCCCTCCGGGCCGGTGGCGGCGACCAGCAGGTCGTCGGCCGCGGCCGCGTCGACCACCCGCTCGACGGTGCCGGAGAGCGTCCAGTCGTCGCCGGCCCGGGTGGCCTGCACGGTCACCGCGGCGGGGTCGAACGCGCCCGCGCGGTCGGCCACGGCCACCGCGGCGGTCCGGCTGCCCTCCACGAGCGGCCCGAGCAGCTCCGAGCGCACCGGGCCGTCCGACGCCGCGACGAGCGCGGGGATGGCCAGGGCGACCGTGCCGAACACGGGCCCCGGGTAGAGGGTCGCGCCCAGCTCCTCGACGGCGACGGCCTGGTCGACGAGCGTGCCGCCGACCCCGCCCTGCTCCTCCGGCACCGACAGCCCCAGCACGCCGAGCTCGGAGCCCAGCCGCGTCCAGGCCTTGGCGTCGAACCCGGGATCGGACTCCATCAGCCGCCGGACCGCCTGCTCGTCGGCGTTGTCCGCGGCGAACCTCCGCACCGCGGTGCGCAGCTCCCGCTGCTCGTCGGAGAAGACGAACGGCCGGGTCTCCTGCTGGTCAGCCACGGGGGATCTCCTTCCAGGGCTTGCCGGCGTCGGCGCGCAGGTCACCGGGCAGGCCCAGCACCCGCTCGCCGAGGATGTTGCGCAGCACCTCGGAGGTGCCGCCCTCGATGGTGTTGGCGCGCGAGCGCAGGAAGCGTTGCTGCAGCGGGCCGCGCCAGTCGTCCGTGCGCTCCATGTCCCGCATCGTGTAGTCGTGGTACAGGATCCCCTCGGGGCCGAGGAGGTCCATGCAGAACTCGTAGACCTGCTGGTTCAGCTCCGCGCCCACCAGCTTGCCCACCGAGCCCTCCGGGCCCGGGCCGCCGACCGTCGCCGTGGCGCGGGAGCGCTCGGAGGTCAGCCGCTGGGCCTCGGCCCGCAGCCAGAGCTTCGTCAGCCGGTCCTCGAGCACCGGGGTGTGCAGGTCCGGCCGCGAGGCCCACAGCGAGACCGCGTCGGCGATCGTGCCGGTGCCGCGCCGGCTGCCGCTCGCGCCGATCGAGCTGCGCTCGTTCATCAGCGTGGTCATGGCGACCCGCCAGCCGTCGCCGACCTCGCCGAGCCGGTGGGCGTCGGGGATGCGGGCGTCGTTCAGGTAGACCTCGTTGAACTCGGCCTGCCCGGTCATCTGGCGCAGCGGCCGGGTCTCCACGCCCGGCCCCTGCATGTCGAGCACGAAGTAGGTCAGGCCCTTGTGCTTGGGCGCGTCCGGGTCGGTGCGGGCGAGCAGCAGCGCCCAGCGGGCCCGGTGCGCCAGCGAGGTCCAGACCTTCTGGCCGTTGACCACCCACTCGTCGCCGTCCCGGACGGCGGAGGTGGCCAGCCCGGCCAGGTCGGAGCCGGCTCCGGGCTCGGAGAAGAGCTGGCACCAGATGTTCTCGGTGGTCGCGAGCGGGCGCAGCCACTCGCGCTTGAGCTCGTCCGTCCGGGCGTGCTCGCGCAGGGTCGGCGCGGCCATGCCGTAGCCGATCGGGTTCAGGGCGAACGGGACGGGCCCGCCCGCGTCCTGCAGGATCCCGTCGGCCACGGACTGCAGGCCACGGGAGACGCCGAGCCCGCCGAGGCCCTCGGGGAAGTGGACCCAGGAGAGGCCGGCGTCGAAACAGGCGGCGAGGAACTCCCGCGTCGGGACGCTCGTCGGGTCGTGCTCCTGCACGACCTTCCGCGCGGCGTCCGCGACCCGGGACGAGTCGGCAGCGGTGCTCATGCCGCGACGATATGTGATGAACGCTCGTTAAGATAGAGCCGGGCCGCTCGCCCCGCACGGACGGCTGTTCACCGAACGGGTGACGGACCGGACGCCCCTGGAGTGTCGGGATCCGCACGTCAGGGGTATGCAGGAAGGGTGAGCGTCCCGGAGTCCCGCCCCCCGCGCCTGACCGATGCCGAACGCCAGCAGCTCGAGGAGCTCGAGCGCCGCCTGGTCGGCCAGTTCCCCGATCTCGACCACCGCTTCCAGAACACCGCCGGCGCCGGCCACGCCGCGCCCGCCGAGGTCCGCCTCGCCCGTGCCGTCTTCGCCGTGATCGCCCTGGTCATGGTGATCGTCGCGGCCGCGGTCGGCGGCGCGGGAGGTGCGCTGGCCGTGCTGCTGAGCATCGGCGGCACCGTCGGCATCCTCGCCCTCGTCGGCCGCAACCTGGCCCGCGCCCGCGCGGCGGTCGAGGCCACCACGCAGCGCCGCGCCGACAGCGGCACCGAGGTCTGAGCAGACCCACCCGAACCGGCGGGCCCGCCCGGCCCGCCGCCCGTGCGGGCGTTCGCGCCCGGCTCCCGCGCAGCCCTGCGCGCCCGCTCGTCCGCATGCCCGCTGCCCGCGCTCACCGGCCCGGCGGGCACACTGCGGACCGTGCCCGCCCTGGTCGCCGATCCCGGCGCGCTCCCCGACCTGCCCGTCCGGGCGGCGCTCGCCGCGGTCACCGGCACGCTCACCGCGCACGGCGCCGCCGTGCTCGTCGCGCCGCCGGGCACCGGCAAGACCACGCTCGTCCCGCTCGCCCTCGCCGACGCGGTCGACGGGCGGGTGGTCGTCGCCGAACCCCGGCGCGTCGCCACCCGGGCCGCCGCGCGACGGATGGCCGCCCTACTCGGCGAGGAGGTCGGCGGCCGGGTCGGCTACTCGGTGCGCGGCGACTCGCGCACCTCGGCGGACACCCGCGTCGAGGTGGTGACCTCCGGGCTGCTGCTGCGCCGGCTGGCCCGCGACCCCGAGCTCCCGGGCGTCGGGGCCGTGGTGCTCGACGAGTGCCACGAGCGGCACCTCGACGCCGACCTGCTGCTCACCCTCCTGCTCGACGCGCGGGAGGGGCTCCGCCCGGACCTGCCGCTGCTGGCGGCGTCGGCCACGGTCGCGGCCGGCCGGCTGGCGGCCCTGCTCGGTGCGGCCGAGCCGGCACCCGTGGTGGAGGTCGAGGCACGCACCTTCCCGGTCGCCGTCCGGCACCTGCCGCCGCAGCAGGGCGAGCGGATCGAGGCGTGCGTCGCGCGCGGCGTCCGGGCGGCGCTGGACCGGACGGACGGCGCGGTGCTCGCGTTCCTCCCGGGCGTGCCGGAGATCCGCCGGACCGAGGCCGCGCTGACCGGGATGCCGGCCGGGCTCGGCGTGCCGGTGCTGTCGCTGCACGGCCGCCTGCGACCCGCGGAGCAGGACGCGGCCCTGCGCGGCGACGGGCGCCGCGTGGTCCTGGCGACCTCGATCGCCGAGTCGAGCCTGACCGTGCCGGGCGTGCGCGCGGTCGTCGACTCGGGGCTCGCGCGGGTCCCGCGGGTCGACCATCGCCGGGGCCTGGCCGGGCTGGTCACGATCCCGGTGTCGGCGGCCGTCGCCGAGCAGCGGGCGGGCCGGGCGGGCCGGGAGGCGCCGGGCGAGGCCTACCGCTGCTGGCCCGAGGGGCAGGTGCTCGCCCCGTTCCCGGAGCCGGAGATCCGTACCGCCGACCTCACCCGGCTCGCGCTCGACCTCGCCGTCTGGGGCACCCCGGACGGGTCCGGTCTGCGCTGGTGGGACGCCCCGCCGGAGGGCCCGCTCGCGGCCGGGCGTGAGGTCCTGCGGGCGCTCGGTGCGGTCGACGCCGGCGGCGCCGCCACGCCCCGTGGCGAGCGGATGGCCGGGCTCGGGCTGCACCCCCGGCTGGCCCGCGCCCTGCTCGACGGCGCCGCCGCCGTCGGGTCGCGGGCCGCGGCGGAGATCGTCGCCCTGCTCGACGACGACACCCTCGCCTCCGGCACCGACCTCGCCGCCGAGCTGGGCCGGCTCCGCG
>NZ_JBEZDN010000086.1:0-33357 GCF_040648315.1 Pseudonocardia sp. NPDC049154 | reverse complement strand
GAGGTCCTCGGTGCCGCCGCCGCGCACCGCGGCTCGGCGCTGGTCGAGATCTTCCAGGACTGCCCGATCTTCAACGACGGCTCCTTCGACCTGCTCCGCAAGCCGGAGACCAAGGACCAGCGGCTGGTCCATGTCGTCGACGGCGAGCCGATCACCTTCGGGCCCGCCGACGACAAGTTCGCCGTGGTCCAGCGCGGGTTCCGGCTCGAGGTCGTCAAGGCCGCGGACGTGGAGCCGTCGGAGATCATGGTCCACGACGCGGACAACCTCGAGCTCGCGTTCGCCCTGTCCCGCCTGTCGGACCAGGACCTCAACCACACCGTCACGGGCATCTTCCGCAACGTCGACCGCACGACCTACGACGACGCCGCCCGCGCCCAGCTGCAGCAGGCCAAGGACCTGGCTGCCCAGAAGCCGGGCGGCACGGACCTGCAGGCCCTGCTGACCGGCCGCGACACCTGGACGATCGCCGGCTGACCGTCCACCCCGCACGCCCCCACCGCCCGGCAGGCACCGCCTCGCCGGGCGGTGGTGTGTCCGGGGTCAGGGGGCGGGGTCGTCCGGGGGCTCGCGGCGCGGTGGGACGTCGGGCGGCTCGTCCGGCTCGGGTGCGCGCGGCTCGGGCGGGGTGAACAGGGAGTGCCCGCGGTCCTGCGGCGGCACGGACGGCCCGTCGTCGGACCGGTCGGAGGAGCCCCGGGAGCCGGGGCCGGGCTGGCGCGGCACGACGGGTCCGTCGCCCGCCCGCGCCCCGTCCGGGGTGCCGTGGCGCAGCCGGTCCAGGGCGCCCACGGCGGACGATCCCGAACGACGTCGGCGGCCGAGCCCCGACAGCGCGGGGTTGCCGGGGGCGGAGGTCCGGGCGTGCCGGGGGACGCCGGGGATCGGCGTCGGCGGGGCCTGGGCCGCGCGGACGGGGTCGACGGGCTCGTCGCGCTGCTCGAGCGCGGCCCGGGCCCGTGCCGCCTCCCGCTGCGCGGGGCGGGCCACCAGCAGCCAGGTCAGCAACGCGCCCAGCAGGAACGCGGCGAGGCAGAGCAGCCACATCTGCGCGAACAGTGCCGGCACGCCCCTGCTCCTTTCCGTCGCCCCGTCCATCGCTCCGGCCACGTGATCCGCTACCGGCCCTACCCCAGCAGCACCTCGACCCGCCGGCTGGCCTCCGGCGTGCCGAGCGGGCCCGCATCGCCGACGCCGTCGATGCTGATCCGCTGCGGTTCGATCCCGGCCGCGACCAGCGCCGCCGCGACCGCCTCAGCCCGCTCCCGGGACAGCCGCAGCGCCCGCTCGGCCGGTCCGGGCAGGTCCGCGGTGTGTCCGACGAGCCGCACCGGGACGTCGGGCATCACCTCGAGCATGCCACCGAGCCGGCGCACCGTGTCGGCGGTCACGGGCCGCAGCTGCGCGCTCTCGCCGTCGAACAGCAGCGGGGCCTCGGCGAGGAGACGCTCGACGCCGGACCGGTCGGTGGTCACGGCGGGCGGCGGCTCGGTGGCTGCCGTCGGCAGGGCGGCCGAGGACGCCGGCGCCGTGGCGGACGCCCGGTCCTCGGGGCCGGGACCCTCGGGCGCGGGACGGACCCACAGCAGGCCGATCCCGGCCAGCACCGCCGGGACCAGGACGGCGGCGGCGATCCAGAGCGCACGCCGCGACCGGCCGACTCCTGCGGTCGTTCCCACCGCTCCCCTTCCGTCGACCGGAAGGATGACGGTCACCGATCCGGATCACGGGGCGGTCTCGCCGGCGTCACGAGAGCGTGCCGGGTGCGCGAGCCCTTTCGCGCTCGAACATTCCGCGCTCGGATGTTCTGATGGGAAGGTGACCGTCACCGAAGCCGCGCCGGAGCTGGACCGCCGGGGCGTCGGCCTCGGCGTCGCCGCACACGTCGCCTGGGGGCTCTTCCCGGCGTTCTGGCCGCTGCTCGACCCCGCGGGTCCCGTCGAGGTCCTGGCCCACCGGATCCTCTGGACGATGGTGCTGATGGCGGGCGTGCTGACCCTGCTGCGGGGCTGGGGCGCACTGCGGGCCCTGCCCGGGCGGGGCTGGCTGACGGTCGCCGCGGCGGCCACGGTGATCACCGTCAACTGGGGCGTGTTCATCTACGGCGTCTCGATCGAGCGAGTCGTCGACATCGCCCTCGGCTACTACATGAGCCCGCTGGTCAGCGTGTTGCTCGGCGTGCTGGTGCTGCGCGAGCGGCCGAACCGCGCGCAGGTGGTGGCGCTCGGCATCGCGGCGCTCGCGGTCGTGGTGATCAGCGTGGGTGCCGGGAGCCCGCCGTGGCTCGGGCTGTGCCTGGCCGTGTCGTTCGGCGTGTACGGGCTGCTGAAGAAGAAGGTCTCCCTGCCCTCGACGGCGAGCCTGACGGGCGAGGGTCTCGTGGTCGGCCCGATCGCGCTCGCGTTCGTGATCTACCTGCAGGTGACGGGCCAGGGCACGTTCACGGAGCTCGGCGGCTTCCACATGGCGATGATGGTGCTCGCCGGCCCGGTCACGGCCCTGCCGCTGCTGCTCTACGGCGCCGCGGCCCGCCTGATCCCGCTCACCACGCTCGGCACGCTGATGTACCTCACGCCCACGATGCAGTTCCTCTGGGGCGTGCTGGTCAACGGCGAGGACATGCCGGTCTCCCGGTGGCTCGGCTTCGGGCTGGTGTGGATCGCCCTGGCCCTCTTCACCGTCGACCTGGTCCGGGCCACCCGGGCCCGGCCCGAGCGCGAGCTGCGACCGGTGCCGGAGCCCGAGACCCGTTGACCCTCGCCCGTCAGGCGATGCGGTCGATCGTGTAGGCGGTGAGGGTGCCGAGGGCCTCGGTGGCGGGGCAGGCGGGGAGCTTGCCCAGCTCGGCGCGGGCCTCCTCCGCGTACCCGGCGAGGGTGTCCTTGGCGCGCGGGATGCCCGGGCCGGAACGCAGCAGCTCCAGGGCCTCCTCGACCTCGGCGTCCGCCTCGATCGGAGCGGCCAGCAGCTCCCGCAGCCGGGGCGGACAGCCCGGGTCCTGCAGCGCGTAGAGCATCGGCAGCGTGTGCACGCCCTCGCGCAGGTCGGTGCCCGGCGTCTTGCCCGAGTCGAGCGAGGGCGAGGCGATGTCGATGATGTCGTCCGAGATCTGGAAGGCCGTGCCGATCGTGGCGCCGAAGCGGTGCAGCGACTCGATCTGCTCGGCGGTGCAGCCGGAGAACATCCCGCCGTACCGGCCCGAGGTGGCGATCAACGAGCCGGTCTTCTCGGCGATGACCTGCAGGTAGTGCCGCACCGGATCGTCCGACGGCCCCGGGCCGCGGGTCTCCCGCATCTGCCCCGTGACGAGCTCGGCGAAGGTCTCGGCGATGATCCGCACCGCGTCGGGCCCGAGGTCGGCCACGAGCCGCGACGCGTGCGCGAACAGGAAGTCCCCGGTCAGGATCGCGACCGTGTTGTCCCACCGGTGGTTCGCGCTCTCGGCGCCCCGCCGCATCGTGGCCGAGTCCATGACGTCGTCGTGGTAGAGCGTGGCCAGGTGGACCAGCTCCACCACAGCGGCCGCCCGCACCACGTCGTCCCCGTTCGGCGAGGGCCCGATCTGCGCGCTGAGCAGCGTGAACAGCGGCCGGAACCGCTTGCCCCCGGCATCGATCAGGTGCAGGGACGTCTCGCTGACGAAGTGGTACTCGCTGTGCACCTCGCGGTGCAGCAGCTCCTCCACCCGCTCGAGCCCGCGCGCCGTCGCGGCGGCCAGGTCCGGGTCGGCGAGCTCCACACCCGCCACGCTCTGCGTCTCCACGCGCACCAGCCTACGAGGCCTTCCTGCGGTCAGCCTGTGAGCCCGCCCGCGCCGGCCCAGCCGAGCACGAGCGTCGGGACGACACCGAGCAGCAGGGTCACCACGACACCGAGTGTGATCGCGACCGTGGTGAACGCGCCCGGCACCGTGACCGTGGGCCCGTCCTCCGGCGTCTCGCTGAAGTACATCAGCACGATCACCCGCAGGTAGAAGAACGCGGCGACGGCCGACGCCACCAGCGCGATGACGACGAGCGGCGCCATCCCGTCCGCGAGCGCGGCCGAGAACACCGCGAACTTGGCGGTGAAACCGCTGGTGAGCGGGATCCCGGCGAGGGCGAGCAGCAGGAAGGTCATCACCCCGGCGAGGATCGGCGAGCGCTTCGCCAGCCCCGCCCACTGGGACAGGTGGGTGGCCTCGCCGTCGGCGTTGCGCACCAGCGAGATGACACCGAACACGCCGAGCGTGGTGAAGCCGTAGGCCAGCAGGTAGAACAGCGTCGACGACACACCCTCGGGCGTGATCGCCATGGCCCCGATGAGCAGGAACCCCGCGTGCGCCACCGACGAGTACGCGATCATGCGCTTGAGGTCGGTCTGTGTGAGGCCGAGCACCGCGCCGATCGCCATGGAGGCGACCGCGACCACCCACATCACCCCGCGCCACTCCCAGTGCGTGGAGCCGAACGCCACGTGCAGCACCCGCAGGATCGCCCCGAAGGCCGCGACCTTGGTGCAGGCCGCCATGAACGCGGTGACCGGCGTGGGGGCGCCCTGGTAGACGTCCGGCGTCCAGGTGTGGAACGGGCCGACCGAGCCCTTGAACAGCAGCCCGACGACGAGCAGCGCG
The DNA here is from genome assembly GCF_040648315.1 of Pseudonocardia sp. NPDC049154. Taxonomy (NCBI): domain Bacteria; kingdom Bacillati; phylum Actinomycetota; class Actinomycetes; order Pseudonocardiales; family Pseudonocardiaceae; genus Pseudonocardia; species Pseudonocardia sp. NPDC049154. The sequence goes on along the minus strand of NZ_JBEZDN010000086.1, from coordinate 28,745 downwards.
AGCCCGCCGAACAGCAGCGCGTCGGACTTCGGGGTGCCCACCGCGGCGGTGGCGATGGCCGTGAGCCTGACCGAGCCCGCGTAGCCGTAGAGCAGCGCCAGCCCGTAGAGGAAGAACGCCGACGCGAACGCCCCGAGCAGGAAGTACTTGACCGCGGCCTCCTGCGACAGCAGCCGGCGCCGCCGCGCCAGCCCGCACATCAGGTACAGCGGCAGCGAGAGCACCTCGAGCGCCACGAACATCGTGAGCAGGTCGTTCGACGCGACGAACGCCATCATCCCGCCGAGCGCGAACAGCGTGAACGGGAAGACCTCGGTCTGCATCGTCGGCGCCTCGCCGGGCGCCCCGTAGGACCGGTCGACGTGCTCCGGGTCGACGCCGCTGGGCCCGGTCGTGGTGCCGGGCGCGGCCGCGACCGACGCCCGCTCCACGGCGGACGCGATGAACGCGCCGCCCGGCTCCACCGAGCGGTCCGCGATGAGCAGGATCGAGCCGAACCCGAGGACCAGCAGCGTGCCCCACAGGAACAGCGTCGGGACGTCGACGGTCAGGGCGGAGGCCAGCGTGACCACGCCCGCCGCGGGCGCGCCCCCGGCGTAGACCCCGAGCGCGATGCCCGCCACCGCGATCACCAGCACGGACAGCGCGACCTGCGCGGGCCAGCGCTGGTGCCGCGGCAGGAACGCCTCCAGCAGCACCGACACGCACGCGCCGCCGAGCACGACGAGCAACGGCGCGATGGCCGCGTAGTCGATGGGCGGCGCCGTCAGCGGGGCCACCTGCGCGAGCGCGATCACCGGACACCTCCCACGACGCCGCCGGCCGGCACCGGGTCGGGCAGCCCGACCTCGGTGATCGTCGCCTGCACGGACGGATTGATGACGTCGAGCACGGGGCCCGGGAAGAACCCGAGCACCACGATCACGACGACCAGCGGGGCCAGCACGCCGATCTCACGCTTGGTGAGGTCGGGGAACCCGGCGCCGCGCTCGGCGGCCACGGCCGGGTCGATCATCGCCCCGGGCCCGCCGGCGCCGCCGGCCTCCAGCGCCCGGATCACGGCGTTGCCGCGGACCGGGCCCTGCATCGTCTGCTGGTAGAACCACAGGATGTAGAGCGCGGCGAAGATGATGCCGACGGTCGCGATGATCGTCGCCACCGGCTCGCGCGGGAACGACCCGACCAGCACCAGGAACTCGCTGACGAACGAGTTGGTGCCGGGCAGCGCGAGCGACGACATCCCCGCCAGCAGCAGGCAGCCCGCCAGCAGCGGGGCCAGCTTGGACACGCCCCCGTAGTCGCGGATCAGCCGCGACCCGCCGCGGGCCACCAGCAGGCCGACCATCACGAACAGCATGCCGGTGGAGAGGCCGTGGTTGACCATGTACAGCGTCGCGCCGGCGAATGCCTGGCTGGAGAAGGCGAACGTGCCGAGCGCGATGAAGCCGAAGTGCGCGATCGACGTGTACGCCACGAACCGGCTCATGTCCTTCTGCCCCACGGCGAGCAGCGCGCCGTAGATGATCCCGATGACCGCCAGCACCAGCACCAGCGGCGCCAGGACCTGACTGGCCTGAGGGAACAGCGGCAGGCAGTAGCGCAGGAAGCCGAAGGTGCCCACCTTGTCCAGCACGCCGACGAGCAGGACCGCGGCCACGATCGGGGCCTCGGCACCGGCGTCGGGCAGCCAGGTGTGGAAGGGCACCAGCGGCGCCTTGATCGCGAAGGCCACGAAGAAGCCCAGGAACAGCCAGATCTGGGTCGACGTCGGGGTGCTCTGCGCGATCGACTGCAGGTCACTCCAGGTGAACGTGCCGGCGCCGAGCTGGTCGGCGCTCGTCACGTACAGCCCGATCAGCGAGGCCAGCATGATCAGCCCGCCGAGCAGCGAATACAGGAAGAACTTCACCGAGGCGTACTGCCGGTTCGGCCCGCCGAAGCGCCCGATGAGGAAGTACATCGGGATGAGCATCGCCTCGAAGAAGACGTAGAACAGGAAGACGTCCGTGGCGGTGAAGACGCCCATCAGCGTGGCCTCGGTGGCCAGCAGCAGGGCGAAGTAGCCCGAGGCCGTGCGGCCCTCCGGCAGCTTCTCCGCCCAGGCGAAGAGCATCAGGCCGGGCACGAGGAAGGCCGTCAGCGCGATCATGACGAGCGCGATGCCGTCGATCCCGAAGGCCAGGTGCGTGCCGAAGGCCGGGATCCACGGCACCGAGAACACGTACTGGAAGCGCTCGCCGGAGCTCGCGGCGTCGGTGGAGTACCCCACCCACGTCACGACGACGAGGACGAACTCGAGCAGCGCCGTCGCCATGGCCGCGGCCTTGGCGGCGGGGACGTTGCGGCGCAGCGGGTACATCAGCAGCGCGCCGACGACCGGCAGGAGGAGCAGGACCAGCAGCATCACGTTGCCGCCCGTGTCGGGAGCGGTGCTCATGCGAACCTCACCGCCAGCAGGGCCGCGACGACGAACACGCTGCCGCCCAGCATCGAGAGCGCGTAGGAGCGCACGAACCCGGTCTGCAGCCGTCTCAACCGGGCCGACCCGCCGCCCAGGCCGGCGGCCAGGCCGTTGACCAGCCCGTCGACGCCCCGGTTGTCGAGGAAGACCAGCGCGCGGGTGAGCCAGATGCCCGGCCGCTCGATGACGGTCTCGTTGACGGCGTTGGCGTAGAGGTCCCGCCGGGCGGCGCGGACGGGCAGCGAGACCGGCTCCGGCCGCTCGACCGGCGTCGGGCGGCGGCCGACCACGAGGTAGGCCACCAGCACGCCGAGCGCCGAGAAGGCCAGCACCAGCCACGGGACCAGCGCGTGCGGGAGCACCCCGTGCGTGGACTCCTCCAGCTCGCCGAGCGAGGGCGCGAGCCACTGGTTCAGCCCGACCGCGCTGAGCACGAAGCCGGCGAACACCGAGCCGATCGCCAGCACGATCATCGGCCCGGTCATCACCGGCGGCGACTCGTGCGGGTGGTAGTGCTCGCCGTCCGGCGCGGTGAGCTTCTGCCACCGCTCCTCGCCGAAGAACGTCATGATCATCAGGCGGGTCATGTAGAAGGCGGTGAGCCCGGCGGCCAGGGTCGCCGCGCCGCCGTACACCCAGCCCTGCCAGCCCTCCTGGCCGAACGCGGCCTCGATGATCGCGTCCTTCGAGAAGTAGCCGGACAGGAAGGGGAAGCCGATCAGCGCGAGGTAGCCGAGGCCGAAGGTCACGAACGTGATCGGCATCCGCCGGCCGAGGCCGCCGAAGTTCCGCATGTTCACGTCGTCGTTCATGGCGTGCATGACCGAGCCGGCCCCGAGGAACAGCCCGGCCTTGAAGAAGCCGTGCGTGAGCAGGTGGAAGATGCCGAGCGCGTAGCCGGCCGGGCCGAGCCCGACGGCCAGGATCATGTACCCGATCTGGCTCACCGTGGAGTAGGCGAGCACCTTCTTGATGTCGTCGTAGGCGCAGCCGATGATCGCCCCGATCAGCAGCGTGACCACGCCGATCAGCGCGACGACCACGCGGCCGGTGGCGCTGAGGTCGTAGATCGGGTTCGTGCGGGCGATGAGGTAGACGCCCGCGGTGACCATGGTGGCCGCGTGGATGAGCGCGGAGACCGGGGTCGGGCCCTCCATGGCGTCCGGGAGCCAGGCCTGCAGCGGGAACTGGCCGGACTTGCCGCACGCGCCGAGCAGCAGCAGGAGCGTGATCGCCAGGACCGTGCCGCCGCCGAGCTCGCCGATGCGGGCGAAGACCTCGGTGTACTGCAGCGTCCCGAGCTCCAGCCAGAGCAGGAAGATCGCCAGTGCCAGCCCGACGTCGCCGACCCGGTTCATCAGGAAGGCCTTCTTCGCGGCCGTCGCCGCCGAGGGGCGGTCCTGGTAGAAGCCGATGAGCAGGTACGACGCCAGGCCGACGCCCTCCCACCCGAGGTACAGCAGCACGAAGTTGTTGCCGAGGACCAGCACGAGCATGGCCGCGACGAACAGGTTGAGCTGGGCGAAGAAGCGCCGCCGGCTGGAGTCCGACGAGGGCTCGGCGCCCTCGTGCGGCGCCATGTACCCCACCGAGTAGATGTGGATCAGCGAGCCGACGCCGGTGATCAGCAGCACGAACGTCAGCGACAGCGGGTCGATGCGGAGCCCGAAGTCCACGTCGAGCGTGCCGGAGGCGATCCAGGAGTACAGCGACACCTCTGTGGTGCGCTGCTCGGGGGCGACGCCCAGGGTCTGGACGAAGATCACCACGCCCAGCGCGAACGACGCGAGCACGGAGCCGACGCCGAGCCAGTGGCCCCACGCGTTCGCGCGCTTCCCGGCCAGGAACAGCACCACCGCGCTGAGGGCGGGGATCGCGAAGAGCAGCCAGGCCGCCGACGCGGCGCCACCCGCCGGCAGCACCTCAGGGGGAGCGGTCATCGTCGAAAGCTCCTAGTACTTCAGCAGGTTCGCGTCGTCCACGGAGGACGAACGACGGGTCCGGAAGATCGACATGATGATGGCCAGCCCGACCACCACCTCGGCCGCGGCGACGACCATGACGAAGAACGCCATGACCTGGCCGTCGAGCTGGCCGTTGATGCGGGCGAAGGTCACCAGCGACAGGTTCACCGCGTTGAGCATCAGCTCGATGCACATGAACACGACGATCGCGTTGCGGCGCACAAGCACCCCGATCGCGCCGACGGTGAACAGCAGCCCGGAGAGCAGCAGGTAGTTGGTGGGGCTCATGCGCGCTCCTCCTCGCCGCCCGTGGGAGCGCCCGTCGCGGTGCCCGTGGTCCGCGCCTCGGTCCGCGCGCTCCCGAGCTCGGCCCGCCGCCCGTCGGTGAGGGCGTGCGCGTCGGCCGGGGGCCGCGGGTGCTCCTCGACCTCGTGGCCCTCGATGATCTCGGCGAGCGACTCGCGGGCGATCGAGCCGTCCGGCAGCAGCGCCGGCACCGCCACCGAGTTGGCCGTGGCGTAGACGCCGGGGCCGGGCAGCGGCGAGACGCGGGCGTGCTCGCCGCGCAGCCGGGCGATGACGGTGGCGCGCTGGCCGAGCTTGGCCTTCGGCTTCCTCTGCGCGAAGGCGAGCACGATCGCGCCCAGGGCGGCCGTGATCAGCAGCGCCGAGGTGAGCTCGAAGGGCAGCAGGTAGTCCGTGAACACCAGCCGGCCGATGCCCGGGAGGTTGCCGTTCGACGCCGCCACGCCGAGCCCGGCGGACGGGATCGCGAACGCCGCCCGGCCGACGCCGGCGACCAGCAGCAGCGCGAACGCCAGGCCGAGCAGCACCGCCGCGACCCGCTGGCCGCGCAGCACCTCGACCACGGAGTCCGAGCTGTCCCGGCCCACCAGCATGAGCACGAACAGGAACAGCATCATCACGGCGCCCGTGTACACGATGATCTGCACGAACCCGAGGAAGGGCGCCTGCTGCATCAGGTAGAACACGGCCAGCGAGAGCATGGTCAGCACCAGGAACAGCGCCGAGTGCACCGCGTTGCGGGCGAGGACCATCGCGATGGCCGCGGCCAGCGCGATCGGCCCGAGGATCCAGAAGACGACCGCCTCGCCCACGCCGGCGTCGCCGGCGGTGGAGGCGGCCTGCGCGAGGACACTCATCGGACCTGCTCCCCCACCGGCTCCCCGGGCACGTCCTCACCCGCGGCGGACTTGCGTGCCAGGACCGGGCCCTGCACGTAGTAGTCCTGCTCGTCCGTGCCGAGGCGCATCGGGTGCGGCGGCTGCTCCATCCCCGGCAGCAGCGGCGCCAGCAGCTGCTCCTTGGTGTAGATCAGGTCCTGCCGGTTGTCGTCGGCGAGCTCGTAGAAGTTCGTCATCGTGAGCGAGCGCGTGGGGCACGCCTCGATGCAGAGCCCGCAGCCGATGCAGCGCAGGTAGTTGATCTGGTAGATCGCGCCGTAGCGCTCGCCCGGGGAGTACCGCGCCTCCTCGGTGTTGTCCCCGCCCTCGACGTAGATCGCGTCGGCAGGGCAGGCCCAGGCGCACAGCTCGCAGCCCACGCACTTCTCCAGCCCGTCCGGGTGCCGGTTGAGCTGGTGCCGGCCGTGGTAGCGCGGCGCGGCGGGCGGGAAGTCCTCGGGGTACTCCTCGGTGACGACCTTCTTGAACATCGTCGAGAAGGTGACGCCGAAGCCCTTGAAGAACTCGAACATCGTCTACTCCTCCTCCTTCCCGGTGAGCGCACCGGCGGGCTGTCGCCGCTCGACGGGCCTGCGCCGCCTGGGCGCCGAGGGGACCTTGAGGTCCAGCGGCGGCACCGGGTAGTCCGACGCGGCCTCGACCTCCTCGTCCGGCGTCCGGCGGTCCGGCAGCAGGAAGGCGACCGCGAGGATCGCCAGGACCACGATGCCGATCGTGATCAGCAGCGCCGCGGTGGAGTCGCCGCCCGTGCTGTTGCGGTAGGCGCGGATCGCGAAGATCACCAGGATCCAGCCGAGGCTGACCGGGACCAGCACCTTCCAGCCCAGCTTCATGAACTGGTCGTAGCGGAACCGGGGCAGCGTGCCGCGCAGCCAGATGAACACGAACAGGAAGATCAACGTCTTGACCAGGAACGCGACGAACATCAGCCAGCCGTTGTCGTTGAACGACGACAGCGGCCAGGGCCAGCGCCCGCCGCCCAGGAAGAGCGTGGTCGCCATGGCCGAGACGGTGACCATGTTGACGTACTCGGCCAGGAAGAAGAGGGCGAACTTCAGGCTCGTGTACTCGGTGTGGAAGCCGCCGACCAGCTCGGACTCGGCCTCCGGCAGGTCGAACGGCGCCCGGTTCGTCTCGCCGACCATGGCGACCACGAAGACCACGAAGCTCGGGATGAGCAGGTAGAAGTACCAGCCCGAGCCCTGTGCCGCGACGATGTCGGCGGTGGACATCGACCGCGCATAGAGCACGACCGCGACCACCGACAGGCCGAGCGCGATCTCGTAGGAGATCACCTGCGCCGCCGAGCGCAGTGCGCCGAGCAGCGAGTACGGCGAGCCGGAGGCCCAGCCGCCGAGCACGATGCCGTAGACGCCGATCGACGAGCAGGCCAGCACCACCAGCACGCCGACCGGCAGGTCGACCAGCTGCAGGACCGTGCGCTCGCCGAAGATCGAGACCTCGCCGCCGAACGGGATGACCGAGAAGGCGAGGAAGGCCGGGATCGTCGAGATCACCGGCGCGATGAAGTAGACCTTCTTGTCGGCGAGGACCGGCATGATGTCCTCTTTGAAGGCCAGCTTGAGGCCGTCGGCCAGCGACTGCAGCCAGCCGTTGGGGCCCACCCGGTTCGGCCCCGGACGCTGCTGCATCCGGGCCACGACCTTGCGCTCCCAGTTGATCATGAACAGGGTCAGCACCACGCCGACCGCGAACAGCACGACGACCTTGAGGACCACCAGCCAGAGCGGGTCGTCCGCCAGCAGCTGCTGGGTGCGCGTCATGCCGTCGACGGGGTCGATCGCCGGGTTCACCGGGCACCTCCGAGAGCACCGGCCGGGGCCACCCGGACCAGCGCGCCGTGCCCGACCCCGAGGGTGCTGCGCACCGCCGAGCCGGGCGAGTTCGCCGGGAGCCAGACCACGCCGTCGGGCAGGTCCGCCAGCTCGACCTGCAGCGTGATCGCGCCGCGGTCGGTGGCGACGCCGGCCGCCTCGCCCTCGACCAGGCCGAGGCGCTCGGCCGTGGCGGCGTTGGTGCGCACCCGCGGCGGGCGGGCGGTGCCGGCCAGGGCGGGCTCGTCGACGAGGAGCGAGCCGTCGTCGATCAGCTGCCGCCAGGTGGCCAGCACGGCCTGCCCGACCTTCGCCGGACGCGGCGTGTGCCCGGGCTCGGCCGTCGGCGCGGCCGCGGAGCCGGTGTACCGGCCGAGCCGCTCGAGGTCGCCCGCGGAGGCCGCCGGCGTCTGCGTGAACAGGTCCGCGTCCATCTCGACGGCCAGGGTGTCGAGCACCCGGCAGTCCGGCAGGACGCCGCTGGCGTCGAGCGTGACGCCGAAGGGCCGGCGGCGGCCCTCCCAGTTGAGATAGCTGCCCTCGCGCTGGGCGTCGGGCGCCACCGGGAGCACGACGTCGGCGCGCTCGGTGACCGCCGAGGCGTGCAGCTCCAGGCTGACCAGGAAGCCGACCTTCTCCAGCGCCGCGAGCGCGACGGCCGGGTCGGTCAGGTCGTGCGGGTCGACCCCACCGACGACCAGCGCGGACAGCTCGCCCGCGGCGGCCGCGGCCACGATCTCGTCCGTGCTGCGGCCGGGACCCGCGGGCAGCGAGCCCTCCGGCAGCCCCCAGGCCCGCTCGACCTCGGCGCGGGCCGCCGCGTCGGTGACCGGGCGGCCACCGGGCAGCAGGGTCGGGACCGCACCGGCCTCCAGGGCGCCCCGGTCGCCGGCGCGGCGCGGGATCCAGGCGACCTTCGCGCCGGTCCGGGTGGCCAGCGCGGCGACGGCCGAGTGCAGGCCGGGCACCTCGGCGGCCCGGTCACCGACGAGGATCACCGCGCCCGGCGCGGACAGGGCGTCGACCAGCTCCTTGCCGGCGTCGTCCGTGGCGGTCGTGAGCTCGCGCAGCACCGCGGCCTCGGCGCCCGGAACGGACCGGACCAGCGTGGCCTTGGTCTTGCGGACGCCCGCGGTGGTCCACTGGCCGAGCTGGAAGACCTTCTGCCCCCGCTTGCGCACGGCCTTGCGGATGCGGAGGAAGACGATGCCGGCCTCCTCCTCGAGATCCAGCCCGACCGTGAGGACGGACGGGGCGGCCTCGACCGCCGCGAAGCTGACGCCGGTCTCGGGGGTGGTGCCCAGCGTGGTGGTGAGGAACTCCAGCTCCTCGGCGCTGTGCGGGCGGGCCCGGAAGTCGACGTCGTGGGTGCCGGCGGCGACCCGGGCGAACTTGGCGTAGGCGTAGGCGTCCTCGACGGTCAGCCGGCCGCCGGCCAGCACGCCGATGCCCCGCCGCGCCCGCGCGGCGAGCAGGCCCTCGGCGGCGATCCGCAGCGCCTCCGTCCAGGAGGCCTCGACCAGCTGGCCCGACGCGTCCCGGACGAGCGGGCGGGTGATCCGCTCCTTGGACTGCAGGTACCGGAACGCGAACCGGCCCTTGTCGCAGGTCCACTCCTCGTTGACCTCGGGGTCGTTGCCCGCGAGCCGGCGCATGACGGTGCCGCGCCGGGAGTCGTTGCGCTGCGCGCAGCCGGAGCTGCAGTGCTCGCAGACGCTCGGGGTGGAGCGCAGGTCGAACGGCCGCGACCGGAACCGGTAGGCCGCGCTGGTCAGGGCGCCGACCGGGCAGATCTGGATCGTGTTGCCCGAGAAGTAGCTCTGGAAGGGCTTGTCCTCGGCGGTGCCGATCTGCTGGTTCGCGCCCCGCTCGAGCAGGTCGATGAAGGGGTCGCCGGCGATCTGCTCGGAGAAGCGGGTGCAGCGCTGGCAGAGCACGCAGCGCTCGCGGTCGAGCAGCACCTGGCTGCTGATCGGCAGCGGCTTGGGGAAGGTCCGCTTGGTCTCGACGAACCGGGAGTCCGTGCGGCCGCTCGACATCGCCTGGTTCTGCAGCGGGCACTCGCCGCCCTTGTCGCAGATCGGGCAGTCCAGCGGGTGGTTGATGAGCAGCAGCTCCATCACGCCCTGCTGGGCCTTGTCGGCCACCGGCGAGGTGTGCTGGGTCTTCACCACCATCCCGTCGGCCACGGTCATGGTGCAGCTGGCCTGCGGCTTCGGCATCGGCCGGCCGCCCATCTCCACCTCGACCAGACACTGCCGACAGGCGCCGGCCGGGTCGAGCAGCGGGTGGTCGCAGAACCGGGGGACGATGATCCCCAGCCGCTCACAGGTGCGGATCAGGATCTCGCCCTTGGGCGCGTCGACCTCGATGCCGTCGATGGTGAGCCGCACGTGCCCCTCGGGGACGGGGGCCTTCTCGTTCTCGGGAGCGAGTGTCATGCGGGGGCTCCGCTCAGCTCGGTGTCGTCCGCCCGTTCCACGTCCGCCAGCTGGGCGGGCCTCGCGACCGCGGGCTGCTCGGCGATCAGGTCCAGGAACTCCTGGCGGAAGTACTTGATCCCGCTGGTGATCGGGCTCGTGGCGCCGTCGCCCAGCGCGCAGAAGGAGCGGCCGAGGATGTTGTCGCAGACGTCGAGCATGGTCTCGACGTCCTCGGCGGTGCCCTCGCCGTGCACCATCCGCTCCAGGATCTGCACCAGCCAGTAGGTGCCCTCCCGGCACGGCGTGCACTTTCCGCAGCTCTCGTGCTTGTAGAACTCGGTCCACTTCATGACCGCCCACGGCACCGAGACGGTCTCGTTGAAGACCTGCACCGCGGTGGTGCCCAGCATGGAGCCCGCGCCGGCCGCGCCCTCGAAGTCCAGGGGGACGTCGAGGTGCTCGGCGGTGAACATCGGGGTCGAGGAGCCGCCGGGCGTCCAGAACTTGAGCGGGATCCCGTCCTTCATCCCGCCGGCCAGCTCGAGCAGCGTGCGCAGCGTGATGCCCATCGGGGCCTCGTACTGCCCGGGCCGCTCGACGTGCCCCGACACCGAGTAGATCTTCGGCCCGGGCGACTTCTCCGAGCCCATGGTGCGGAACCAGTCCGAGCCGCCGGCCACGATGAACGGCACCGACGCGATGGTCTCCACGTTGTTGACGACCGTGGGCGAGGCGTACAGCCCGGCCGTCGCGGGGAAGGGCGGCTTGAGTCGGGGCTGGCCCCGGCGGCCCTCGAGCGAGTCGAGCAGCGCCGTCTCCTCGCCGCAGATGTACGCGCCCGCGCCGGCATGCACCACGATGTCCAGGTCGAACCCGGTCCCGAGGATGTCCTTGCCCAGGTAGCCCTCGGCGTAGGCCTCGGCCACCGCCGCGCGCACCCGGCGGATCGGGTGCAGCGCCTCCCCGCGCACGTAGATCGCGCAGAAGTTCGCGCGGATCGCGTAGCTGGTGATGATGCAGCCCTCGATGAGCGAGTGCGGGTCCGCCATCATCGTCGGGATGTCCTTGCAGGTCCCGGGCTCGCCCTCGTCGGCGTTGACCACGAGGTACTTGGGCTTGGCGCCCGGGCCCTCGGCGCCCTGCGGGATGAAGGACCACTTCATGCCCGTGGGGAAACCGGCGCCGCCGCGGCCGCGCAGGCCGGAGTCCTTCACCAGCGTGATCAGCTGGTCCGGGTGCGCCGCCAGCGCGGTGCGCAACGCCCGGTAGCCGCCGGTCCGCTCGTAGGTCTCCAGCGTCCAGGACCGCTCCTCGGACCACCGGCGGGTGAGGACCGGGGTCAGCGTGTCCGGCTGGATCGGTTCGCTCATCTCACTTCTCCGGGAGAGGCGGCAGGGCGGGGGGCTCGTCGGGCAGCGCCGGCGCGGCCCAGCCGTGCTCGGCGGCCAGCGCGGTGCCGCGCAACGACTCCGTGGCGGCCGACGGACCGGCGACGGCCGCCGCGGCGACCGTCTCGTCGTCCGTGAAACCGGCCAGCTCCAGCTCGACGGTGCGCAGGTCCGTCAGCGGCGCACCACGGGTCGGCGGCGGCCGCTCGCCGCGGCGCAGCGCCTCGACGAGCGCGACGGCCGACTCCGGGGTCTGGTTGTCGTAGTACTCGTAGTTGACCTGCAGCACCGGGCCGAGGTCGCAGGCCGCGAGGCACTCCGCGTGCTCGAGGGTGATCGAGCCGGGGGTGCCGGGCTCACCGGCCGTCTCCTCGTGGCCGAGCGGGCGGTCGGGGCCGCCGAGTGCCTCGGTGAGGCTGCGGTAGATGGCGTCGCCGCCGAGCGCCGCGCACAGCGTGTTGGTGCAGACGCTCACCAGGTGCTCGCCGCACGGGGTGCGCTTGTACATCGTGTAGAAGGTCGCCACCGCGCTGACCTCGGCGGTCGTCAGCTCCAGCTGCTCCGCGCAGAAGCGGATGCCGTCCTGGCTGACGTACCCCTCCACGGACTGCACGAGGTGCAGCAGCGGGAGCAGCGCGGACCGCGCCACCGGGTAGCGGGCGATGATCTCCTTCGCCCGCTGCCGGGTGAGCTCGTCGAAGGTCGGCGAGACGGGATGCTGGTCGGGCTGCGCCTCCCAGGTCCGCTCGGCCGGGGCCGCGGGCCCGGGCAGCTTCTCGGGCGTTCCCTCGGGGAGGGTCACCGGTCCACACCTCCCATGACGGGGTCGATGCTCGCGACGGCGGCGATGACGTCGGCGACCATGCCGCCCTCGCTCATCGCCGGCATGGTCTGCAGGTTCACGAAGCTGGGGTCCCGGACGTGGACGCGCACCGGGCGCGTGCCGCCGTCGGACACGAGGTGGTAGCCCAGCTCGCCGCGCGGCGACTCGACGGTCGAGTACACCTGGCCGGGCGGGACGTGGAAGCCCTCGGTGACCAGCTTGAAGTGGTGGATCAGGGACTCCATCGACTGGCCCATGATCTTGCGGACGTGCTCGAGCGAGTTGCCCATGCCGTCGCTGCCGATGGACAGCTGGGCGGGCCACGCGATCTTGCGGTCCTGCACCATCACCGGGCCGGGCTCGATCTTCCGCACGGCCTGCTCGATGATCTTGATGGACTCGTGGATCTCGGCCACCCGCAGCCGGTAGCGGGCGTAGCAGTCCGCCTCCGTCGCCGTCGGGACCTCGAAGTCGAACTCCTCGTAGCAGGAGTACGGCTCGATCTTGCGCTGGTCCCAGGGCAGGCCCGCGCTGCGCAGGATGGGGCCGGTGGCGCCGAGCGCCAGGCAGCCGTCGACCGGCAGGTACCCGACGCCCTCGAGGCGCTGCTTCCAGATCGGCTGGCCGGTGAGGAGCTTGTCGTAGTCCGGGAGGCGCGATTTCATCACCTTGACGAAATCGGTGACCTTCTCCTTCCAGTCCTCCGGGAGGTCCTGGGCGAGGCCGCCGGGCCGGATGTACGCGTGGTTCATCCGCAGCCCGGTCAGGTACTCGAGCAGGTGCAGAACCTCCTCGCGCTCGCGGAAGCCGGCCGTCATACCGGTGAGCGCGCCGAGCTCCATGCCGCCGGTCGCCAGGCACACCAGGTGCGAGCCGATCCGGTTGATCTCCATGAGCAGCACGCGGATCAGCTGCGCCCGCCGCGGGGCCTCCACCTCGAGCAGCTTCTCCACGCCGAGGCAGTACGCGGCCTCGTTGAACAGCGGCGCCAGGTAGTCCATGCGCGTCACGAACGTGACGCCCTGGGTCCAGTTCCGGTACTCGCAGTTCTTCTCGATGCCGGTGTGCAGGTAGCCGATCACCGACCGGGCCTGCGTCACGGTCTCGCCCTCGAGCTCCAGCACGAGCCGGAGCACGCCGTGCGTCGACGGGTGCTGGGGGCCCATGTTGATCACGATGCGGTCGTCGTGCTCGTCGGTGGACACGCTGTCCAGCAACGAGTCCCAGTCCCCGCCGGTGACCGTGTAGACGGTCCCCTCGGTGGTCTCCCGCGCCTCCGCGTACGGATCTGTGGTCACGAGTACGCCCTCCGCTCGTCGGGCGGCGGTATCTCGGCGCCCTTGTACTCCACGGGGATCCCGCCCAGCGGGTAGTCCTTGCGCTGCGGGTGGCCCTCCCAGTCGTCCGGCATGAGGATCCGGGTCAGCGCCGGGTGGCCGTCGAAGATCACGCCGAACATGTCCCAGGTCTCGCGCTCGTGCCAGTCCGCCGTCGGGTAGACCTCGACGACGCTGGGCACGTGCGGGTCGGCCACGTCGAGCGCGACCTCGAGCCGGATCCGCCGCCGGTAGGTCATCGAGAGCAGCTGGTAGACGACGTGCAGCGGCTGGCGGACCTCGGCGCCGTCGGGCGCGGTGTAGTCCACGCCGGACACGCTCGAGCAGAGCTCGAAGCGCAGCGTCGGCTCGTCCCGCAGCAGCCGGCAGAGCTCGAGGATCCGCTCGCGCTCCACGTAGAAGGTGATCTCGCCGCGGTCGATCGTGATCTGCCGGACCGCCGAGCGGGCGATCCCGTTGCGGTCCAGGGCCTCGGCGAGCTCGTCGGCCAGCTCGTCGAACCAGCCGCCGTAGGGCCGCTCGGCGGGGGCCGGGGCGTAGCCGGGGAGCGTGAGCCCGCCGAAGCCGGAGGTGTCGCCGCTGCCGCGGACGCCGAACATGCCGCGGCGCTCGCGGGTCGGGGCGAGCCGGGTGCCGCCCTCGGGCGAGGTGTCGGCGCCGACCGCTCCGTCGGTGGACTGCTCGAGCCCGCCCTCGCGCGGTGGCTCGCCGCCCCGGGCGCGCTGCTCCTCGGTGGCCGCGCCGCCCGCCTCGGCCGACGACTGCTTCCCGCCGGTGGGCTCCTGGTCGTCCTTGGACGTTCCCGTGGGTTCCGTCATCGCTACTTCTTCTTCGCGTACTTGATGGACGAGGGCACGAGCTCGGTCTTGTGCCCGCTCGCGGCCAGCTGCGCGGCCCGCTTGCTGCCCAGCGGCTCGTCCATGATCTTCGCGTGGATCTTGAGGATCGCGTCCATGAGCATCTCCGGCCGCGGGGGGCAGCCGGGGAGGTACATGTCGACCGGCACGACGTGGTCGACGCCCTGCACGACCGCGTAGTTGTTGAACATCCCGCCGGAGCTGGCGCAGACGCCCATCGCCAGCACCCACCGGGGTTCGGGCATCTGGTCGTAGATCTGCCGCAGGACCGGCGCCATCTTGTTGCTCACCCGGCCGGCCACGATCATCAGGTCGGCCTGGCGGGGCGAGGCCCGGAAGACCTCCATGCCGAACCGGGCCAGGTCGTAGCGCGGCGCACCGGTGGTCATCATCTCGATCGCGCAGCAGGCCAGACCGAAGGTGGCGGGCCAGAGCGACGACTTCCGGGTCCAGTTGACCAGCTTCTCCACGCTGGTCAGCAGGACGCCGCTGGGCAGGTGCTCCTCGAGTCCCATTCCGGTTCCCCTAGTTCCAGTCGAGGCCGCCGCGGCGCCACACGTACGCGTACGCGAAGCCCACGGTGACGATGAACAGGACGATCTCCACCAGGCCGAACAGGCCGAGCGCGTCCGCGTTCACCGCGAACGGGTAGAGGAAGACCATCTCGATGTCGAAGAGGATGAACAGCATCGCCGTGAGGTAGTAGGCGACCGGCATCCGGCCGGCACCCACCACCGGCTTGGGCGAGGGCTCGATCCCGCACTCGTAGGAGTCCAGCTTGGCGCGGTTGTACCGACGCGGCCCGACGTACGGGGCGGCCGTCACCGAGAACAGCGCGAACGCTCCCGCGAGGACGAACATCAGGAACAACGCGAGATAGGGATCGAGCATCGTGCACCTTCGTTGTCTGCACTGCCGACTGGTCTGAACGTGGCGGTGGGTGACCCGGCCGGTCCGCGGCGTGACCCTACGTGCGCGGGATCACGCCCGGGTGGTCAGGCCCGCCTTACCGGTCCCGTGCCCGGGATCTCAGAGGGCCGGGGTGAGCCGGGTCAACGCGCCGAGTATGCGGTCGCTCCACTCCCCCTCCTTCCGGTCGTGCGCGGTGGTCGGGTCGTCGTAGAGGTTGGCGAGCAATTTGAGCAGGGCCTGCATCACCGAACGCCGCGGCAGCCCGTGCCGGGTGGCGACCCGCATGACGGTCGGGTTGCCGATCAGGCGGGCGGCGACGGTGCCGAGCCGGTAGTAGCGGCCCAGCGCCCGGCTGATCTCCCGCGGGTACGCGGCCAGTGCGGCCTCGCGGGAGTCGCCGGACCGGGCGAGGGCCTGCACCGCGCACCGGGCGGCCACCGTGGCCGACTCCATCGCGTAGGCGATGCCCTCGCCGTTGAGCGGGTTGACCATGCCCCCGGCGTCACCGACGAGGAGCAGGCCGGGGCGGTAGTGCGGGGTCCGGTTGAAACCCATCGGCAGCGCCGCGCCGCCGATGCCGCCGACGGCGCCGTCCTCCCGGTAGCCCCACTCCTCCGGCAGACCGTCCAGCCAGGACCGCAGCAGCGCCCGGTAGTCCCAGGAACCGCCGCCCTTGCGGTCGGTGGCGAGCACGCCGAGCCCGACGTTCGACGTGCCGTCGCCCATCCCGAAGATCCAGCCGTAGCCGGGCAGGAGCCGCGGGTGCTCCGGGTCGGAGCGGTCCCAGATCTCGAGGTGGGTCTCGAGGTGGTCGTCGTGGGTGCGCGGGCTCTCGTAGTAGCGCCGCACGGCGACCCCGAGCGGCTTGCGGTCGTCCTTCGCGATGCCGAGCGAGAGCGCGACCCGCGCCGACACGCCGTCGCAGGCCAGGGTCAGCGGCGCGCGGTACGACACCGGCCGCTTCTCCGGCCCCTCGTGCCCCTCGACGCCCACGACCCGACCGGTCCGCTCGTCCGTGACCGCGGCGGAGACCGTGGTGGCCTCGCGCAGCCGGGCGCCCTGCTTCTCCGCGTGCCGGACCAGCAGCTCGTCGAAGTCCTGGCGGGGGCGGACGGCGCCGAAGTCCGGGAAGCTCGCGAGCGTGGGCCAGGGCAGGTCGAGGCTCACCCCGCCGGCGACCACGCGCAGGCCGCGGTTGTGCAGCCAGCCGTTCTCCTCGGAGCAGTCGATGCCCAGGTCGATGATCTGCTTCATGCCGCGCGGGGTGAAGCCGTCGCCGCACACCTTGGGGCGGGGGAAGGTCGCCTTCTCCAGCACCAGCACGTCCAGCCCCGCGCGCGCGAGGTGGGCCGCGGCCGTCGAGCCGGCAGGTCCGGCGCCGACGACGAGCACGTCCGCGTCCGCGGTTCCCGCCGTGCGCCCGGCAGCACCGCGCGAGTCCGCGGCCTGCGGGGCCGCGGCGCCGTTGGTGGTGGGCTCGGGCGCCTGCATTCCGCTCCTTGTGAACTGGTTCACGAGGTTCTTGTGAACTGTTTCACGAAGTTCGGCGGGATGTCCAGGCACCCCCCGACCGATCGGGTCGGGAGCTGGGGAACGATCAGCGCGAAGATCGCCGGGGCCCCCCGAATCGCGCCCTCTGCTCCCGCGAGTCGCGCCCTGCGCTTCCGCGAGTCGGGAGCTGCGCTTCCGCGAGTCGGCGACCTGTGCCGTGCTCGGCTGATCAGGTGCCTCGACGGCGGGGCGCAGGGCCGGCGGCGCCGCCAGGACGAGGCCGCACACCTGCAGGAACCGTCGGCACACCCGGACGACTCCGGGAGGTGTGCCGCGCGCTCCGCTGGACATCGCGGCTCCGGTATCCGCCCAGCGCGGCCGCGCGGGCCGTCGTCAGGCGGTCTTGGTGGCGCGGTGCAGGGCGACGGCCCCACCGGCGAGGTCCCGCCAGGCCACCCTGGACCACCCGGCGCCCGCGATGATCTCCGCGAGCCGGCGCTGCGGGTGCCAGTCGAGGATCGAGTCGCTCAGGTACGTGTAGGCCTCGGGGTTCGACGCGACCCGGCGCGCGATCGCCGGGAGGACCCGGCGCAGCACCACGTCCTGGTAGGCGATCCGGTACGGCGTCCACGTCGGGGTGCCGAACTCGCACACCACGAGCCGCCCGCCGGGCCGGGTGACGCGGGCGAGCTCGGCGAGGGCGCGGGCGGTGTCGGCGACGTTGCGGAGGCCGAAGCTGATCGTGACGGCGTCGAAGGCGTCGTCGGCGAAGGGCAGGTGCAGGGCGTCGGCGGCCACCTTGGGCACCGGGCGTTGCGCGCCGGCCTTCAGCATGCCGAGGGAGAAGTCGGCCGCGACGGTCCAGGCCCCGGACTTCGCCAGCTCGACCGTCGACACCGCGGTCCCGGCGGCCAGGTCCAGCACCCGCTGACCGGGCTGCAGCTCCAGGGCCTCCCGGGTCAACCGCCGCCAGCGCCGGTCCTGCCCGGCGGTCAGGACGGTGTTGGTGAGGTCGTAACGCCGCGCGACGTCGTCGAACATCGCCGCGACGTCGTGCGGGTCCTTGTCGAGCTCGGCCCTGCCCACAGCGGGAACCCTACGGCCCCGCCCCGGCACCCCGCCCGTGGGCCGGAGGGCGGCCGACCCCGATTCACCGAAGCCCACACCCACGACTCGCGCTGCACGAACTCCCGACTCGCGGTGCACGAACTCCCGACTCGCGGTGCAGGAACTCCCGACTCGCGGAGCGACGGCCACCCCACCCGCGAGTCGGCACTTCCAGGTCACCGAGTCGACACTTCGACGTCACCGAGTCGGTACTTCGACGACACCGAGTCGGTACTTCGACGTCACCGAGTCGGCGAGCCGGGGTCAGCGGGGGTGGGGGATGGCGCGGAGGGCGGTGCGGAGGCCCTCGAGGTACTCGGCGCGGGTGCGGGCGGCGAGGGCCTCCCACTCCTCCTCCGGCACCGAGAGCGGACCCTCGGAGCCGAGGTAGGCGCCCATCCCGTGCAGTGCGATCCAGCGGTGGTCGTAGGCGTGCGGGGTGCGGCGGTCCCAGGCCACGGCACGGATCACCGTGCGCCGCAGCCGCTCGGGGTCGGTGAAGGCGAAGCGGTTGATCGGGCCGCCGAACCGCTGGTCGAGGGCGTCGACGGCGGCTGCGGCGGTCGCGTCCGTGCAGCGGCGGGCGTCGAAACGGGCGCGGACCTGCCCGGCGTAGAACCAGAAGGCGGCGTCGGCGGGGCGGCCATGGTCGAGCAGCACCTCGGACAGCGCGTACAGCACGGGCGGCGCGACGCGCTCCGGCTCCAGCTGGACCAGCTCCGCCACCCGCCGCCGGACGTCCGGGTCGGCGTCGAGGAGGCCGGCGATCGCGTCGCGGGCCAGGGCGGTGTCGATCGTCGCGTGCTCGCCGGTGGGCTCGACCACCACGGTCCTGTTCATGCCCACGAGCCTCGCCCGCCCGACCACCACCGGGCATCCGTGACTCTACGGAGGACGGAGGGTGGGCGACCGCCTACCGTGCGTCACATGATCGACCCGCTCCCCCGTCGCGCGGTCCTCCTCGCCGGCCTGGCCGGGCTGGGTGCCCTCGCGGCCGGCTGTGCCGACCCGCCCGCCACAAGGCCTGCACCCGCGTTCGACCCCGCTCCCGCCCAGGCCGAGCTGGCCGACCTCGAACGTCGCTCCGGCGGCCGCCTGGGCGTGTCCGCGCTGGACACCGGCTCCGGCGCCGCGCTCGGGCACCGGGCCGACGAGCGGTTCCTGCTGTGCTCGACCGGCAAGCTGCTGACCGCGGCCGCGGTCCTGCACCGCCGGCGGTTCGAGGCCGACCGGGACATCCTGGACCGGGTGGTGCCGTACAGCTCGGGCGTGCTGGTCCCGAACTCCCCCGAGACCGGGAAGCACACGTCGATGACGGTCGGCGAGCTCTGCCACGCCGCGATGACCCTCAGCGACAACACCGCCATGAACCTGCTGCTCGGCGTGCTGGGCGGTCCCGGGACGGTCACGGCGTTCCTGCGCCGCGCGGGTGACCCGGTCAGCCGGCTGGACCGCACCGAGACGGCGCTCAACGTCCGGGACGGCGACCTGGACACCTCCACCCCGGCGCGCATGGCCGCGAACGTCCGCCTCTTCGCCCTCGACGACGGCCTGACACCCGACAACCGCGACGTCCTCGTCGGCTGGCTCAAGGCCAACACCACCGGCGCGACCCGTATCCGGGCAGGCCTGCCCGCGGACTGGGTCGTCGGCGACAAGACCGGGGCGGGCGCGCGGGGCGAGGTCAACGACGTCGCGGTCGTGTGGCCGCCCGGCCGTGCCCCGCTGGTGATCGCGGTGTACACCGAGCCGCCCGGCCCCGACGTCGACGCCGCCGGGACCGTCGCCGAGGCCGCCCGGGTCGTCGCGCGGTCCTTCGCCTCATCCGCAGGTCAGCAGGGGTCGTGAGCGGCAGCTGCCCCTCTATGGGCAGTTGCCGCTCACGGGGTGAGGACGGACAGCATGCGCTCCACGGAGGCGGGCCAGCCGTAACCCTCGGCGCGGGTGCGGGCGGCGCTGCGGCGCACGCCTTCGTCGGCGGCGAGGTGGGTCGTGACGCCGCGGGCGAAGTCCTCCGGGGAGTCCTCGGCCCCGGCGTCGCCGACGATCTCGGGCAGCGCCGAGGACCGTGACACCACCACCGGCGTGCCGCTGGCCAGCGACTCGAGCGCGGAGAGCCCGAAGGTCTCGTGCGGGCCCGGGGCGAGCGAGACGTCGGCCGACGCCAGCAGGGTCGCCAGCCGCGCCCGGTCCGGCACGAACCCGAGGAAGGACACCGGTAGCCCGGCCGCCCGCCGCTCCAGCGCCGCCCGCCGCGGCCCGTCCCCGGCGACGACCAGCCGGACCCGGTGCCCGGCGTCGCACAGCGCGGCGACCGTGTCCACGCTGCGCTCGGGGTGCTTCTCCGGCGACAGCCGCCCGCAGTGGACGAGCAGCGCGTCGGCGCCGCCGCCCAGCCGGGCCCGCAACGCCGGGTCGTGCCGCAGCGGCGAGAAGGTCGCGAGGTCCACGCCGAGCGGGACCTGCCGGACGTTGCGCACCCCGATCCGGTCGAACTCCGCCCGCGCGAACCCGGTGGTGCACACGACCGTGTCGTAGGCGGCCGCCATCCGCGCGTTGGCGTGGTCGGCGACCCGGCGGGCGGTGCCCTCGGGCAGCAGGAACTGGTGCAGCAGCCGGTCGAGCCGCTCGTGCGAGATCACCACGCTCGGGATCCCGCGGCGCGCGGCCCAGGCGCCCAGCCCGCGCAGGGTGAGCCGGTCGGAGACCTCGAGTGCGTCGGGCCGCAGGCGGTCGAGCAGGCGTTGCACCCGCCACGGGTCGACCGCGCGGTACCCGCCGGTGCCGGGGATCCGCGGCGCCGGGACGGTGATCCGGCGGGCGCCGCCGGGGAGCCTGCGGTCCTCGGCGCGCGGACCGGGGACGACCAGTACGACCTCGTGCCCGCGTGCGGCGTAGCCGGCGCCGAGGGCGTCGAGCGCGGTGCGCAGGCCGCCCGAGCGCGGCCCGTAGAAGTTGGCGAGCTGGACGATCCGCACGTCAGGCGGCCTCGTCGTGGAGGAGCCCCGTGATCCCGGCGACCTCGCAGTAGTGGCCGACCAGCTCGTCGCACACCGTCGACCAGGTCCGGCGCAGGACCGAGCGGCGCGCGGCCGCCCCGAACCCGGCGCGCAGGCCCGGATCGCGGAGCCGGTCGACCGCGGCGCGGAGGGCGGCGTCGGCGCCGGGCCGGCCCGCCTCGTCGTCGGGCAGGGGCGGGACGAGGTAGCCGGTCCGGCCGGGCAGGACGAGGTCGCGCGGGCCGCCGGCGTCGGGCGCGATGACCGGGAGCCCGCTGGCCAGCGCCTCCTGCACGGCCTGGCAGAAGGTCTCGGCGGGGCCGGTGTGGACGAAGACGTCGAGGGAGGCGTAGAGCTCGGCCAGCTCGTCGCCGCCCCGGAAGCCGAGGAACGCCGCCCCGGGCAGCGCCGCCCGCAGCCGCTCCTCACTCGGCCCGGCCCCGACCACCACGAGCCGCGTGCCGGGCATCCCGCGCAGCGCCGCCAGCCGTTCCACCTGCTTCTCCGGGGCGAGCCGGCCGACGTAGCCGACCAGCAGCTCCCCGTTCGGCGCCAGCCGCTCCCGCACCGCGGCCGAGCGCCGGGCCGGGGTGAACCGCCTTGTGTCGACGCCGCGGGCCCACTGGTGCACCCGCGGCACCCCCCGCTCGCGCAGCGCCTCGGTGGCCCAGCTCGACGGCGCGAGCGTCCGGTCGGCCTGCGCGTGCAGCCGGCAGGTCCAGCGCCAGGCGGCGCGGGCCGTCAGCCCCAGCCCGTACGACGAGGCGAACCCGGCGACGTCGGTCTGGTAGACCGCGACCGTCGGGATCCCCAGCCGGCGGGCCGCCCACAGCCCCCGCGCGCCGACGACGAACGGCGCGGCGAGGTGCACGACGTCGGGCCGGAAGGCGCGCAGGGCCTTCACGATCCGCCGGCTCGGCACCCCGACCGGCATCGAGCTCACCACCGGCAGCTCCAGCGCCGGCACTCGCACGACCGGTACGCCGTCGTGGGAGTCCGGCTCGTCGGTGCCGGGGGCGACGACGAGGACGTCGTGCCCGGCATCGCGCAGGTGCTCGAGCACCCGCAGCACCGAGTTCGTGACGCCGTTGACCACGGGGAGGAAGCACTCGGACACGATCGCGACACGCACGTCGGAGAAGCTGTCGTGCCCGCCGCGCCGCCCGCCGTCGGCGACATGACCTGCGGGGGAACGTCCGGACAACAGCGCGAGAGTTCACGCGGGCCCACCCCGGGGCGTCACCGGCGGGACGCCCCGGCGATACCCCGTTCGCGGACCCTCGGCGCCATGACGGTCCTCACCCGCACCCCGACCCCGGTGGACCCCGGGCTGCTCTCCCGCGCCCTCGAGGTCGCGGGCCGGCTGGCCAACGACGCGGCGGAGGTGATCGCCGCGACCGCCGGCCGCGCGCCGGGGTCCGAGGCCAAGGCCGACCCCTTCGACTGGGTCACCGACACCGACCGCACGCTCGAACGGCACACCCGCCGCGTCCTGGCCGCCGAGTTCCCCGGCATCCCGGTGGTGGGCGAGGAGTACGGCGCCGACGCCACGGCGGCCGGCTCGGCCTACCGCTGGATCGTCGACCCGGTCGACGGCACGGCCAACTACGTCGCCGGCTTCCCGTGGTGCGCCTACAGCCTCGGCCTGGTCGACGGCGACGGGCCGGTCGTCGGCGTCGTGGCCGAGCCGAGCCGCGCGCAGATGTACGCGGCGGCACGGGGCCGGGGCGTGCGCGCCAACGGCACCCCGGTGCGCGCGGCGACCCGCACCACCGCCGTCGGGGCGCTGGTCTGCGCCGAGTCGCCCTTGCCGCAGCTCACCGAGCGCGCGACCGCGCACCACACGGGCGTGCGGGTGCTGGGCTCGACCGCGCTCGCGATCACGCAGGTCGCGCTGGGCCGGGCGGTCGCCGCGGTGATCGACGAGTACCACGAGTGGGACGTCGCCGGAGCGCTCTGCCTGGCGCTGGAGGCCGGGGCCGTGGTCGTCGACCGGGCCGGGCGGCCCGACCCGATGCCGGCGGACGGGCTGCTGGTGGCGGTCCCCGCCGTCGTCGAGCAGGTCTACTCGTGGTGGGCGGCCTGACGCCGCCTGCGCACGAGCACCGCCGCCCCGCCGAACACCGCCCACGCGAGGGCGACGAACCCGATGGTCAGCGGCAGGCCGGAGAACGCCGTGCGCCCCGCCACGCGGACCAGGTCCGGGTCGGCGCGGTCGTACTCGACCAGCACGGTCGTGCCGGGCTGCAGGCCGCGCGGGTGGTAGACGCCCCGCTCGGGGACCAGCAGCTGGCCGTCCGGCACCGGGAACCGCACGAGCGTGCGCGAGAAGGTGGAGCCCTCCAGCACCTCGGCGGTGGCCGTGGCACGGTTGCGGGTGATGGCGACGTCGTCGGCCACGGCCCCGAGGAACCCGACGACCGACAGGAACGTGGCCAGCACGGCGAGTCCGGTGAGGATCGTCGGCAGCCGCCGCCACAGGGTGCCGCCGACGGCCCGGGCGGTGCGCCCGGCCTCGACGAACACCTCGCCCGCCACGCCTCCGGCCATGGGTCGAGCATAGGAGTGTGGCTACCGCCTCCCCGCCGGGGACGGGCGCCGACCGTTCGCGGTGCCTACGCTCGACGGCGTGACGACCGCTGCGCTGCCCACCGGTCTGGAGGTCCGGACCCGTGAGGTGGACCCGCCCGCGGACGGCCTGTTGTCGCTCCTGCCGGAGGCGCGGGGCGCCCTGTCCTGGGTGCGCGGCGGCGAGGGACTGGTCGGCTGGGGCGCGGTCGCGCGCTTCACCGGCACCGGCGCGGGCCGGTTCGCCGAGGCCGACGCCTGGTGGCGGCGGCTGCTCGCCGAGCTCGACGTCACCGACGAGGTGGGCCTGCCGGGCACCGGGGCGGTCGCGTTCGCGTCGCTGACCTTCGCCGACCGCTCGCCCGGGTCCGTGCTGGTGGTGCCGCGGGTGGTCGTCGGGATGCGGGGCGGGCGCGCGTGGGTCACCGAGTTCGGCGACCCGCACCCCATGACCACGGCCGAGCCGGTCCGGCCCAGCACGCGGCTCCGTTACGCCGACGGCGACCTTCCGGTCGCGGGCTACCGCGCTGCGGTCGCCGAGGCCGTCCGACGGATGCGGGCGGGTGAGCTGGACAAGGCCGCACTCGCCCACGACCTCCTCGCGGTCGACGAGGCCCCGCACGACCCCCGGCACCTGCTGCGCGGGCTCGCCGAGCGCTACCCCACCTGCTGGGCCTTCGCCGTCGACGGGCTGGTGGGGGCGAC
Source organism: Pseudonocardia sp. NPDC049154 (assembly GCF_040648315.1). Classification (NCBI taxonomy): domain Bacteria; kingdom Bacillati; phylum Actinomycetota; class Actinomycetes; order Pseudonocardiales; family Pseudonocardiaceae; genus Pseudonocardia; species Pseudonocardia sp. NPDC049154. The sequence continues at coordinate 4,670 of NZ_JBEZDN010000086.1, read as the reverse complement.
CCCGGAGCTGCTGCTCCGCAAGCGCGGCACGGTCGTCGAGTCGCGGGTCCTGGCCGGCACGGTGTGGCCGGGCGAGGGGTCGCTGAGCTCGGACAAGAACCGCGTGGAGCACGCCTACGCCGTCGACTCGCTGGCCGAGCGGCTGCGCCCCTTCTGCCGCTCGCTCGAGGTGCCCTCGGAGCCGACGGTGCTGGCCCTGCACAACGTCTCGCACCTGGCCAGCGACGTCCGCGGCCGGGTCCGCGGCGACGCCTCCCTGCTCCGCATCGCCGGCGCGGTGCACCCCACCGCCGCGGTCGGGGGCACCCCACGCGAGGACGCCGTGGCCCTCATCGCCGCCCTCGAGGGCATGGACCGCGGCCGCTACGCCGGCCCCGTCGGCTGGGTCGGCGCCGACGGCGGCGGGGAGCTCGGCGTCGCCCTCCGCTGCGCCCAGCTCGACGGCCCCGTCGCCCGCCTCTTCGCGGGCTGCGGCATCGTCGCCGACTCCGACCCCGACACCGAGGTCCGCGAGGCCGCCGCCAAGCTCCTCGCGGTGCGGGAGGCGTTGGAGGGTTAGGAGCGCGCGTTCACTGCTCCGTTCGGCGGATTCCACTGCTCCGCTGCAACAGCCTCCCGTCCCTGCGCGACGGAGGGCGTGGACGCCGCCGGTTCGGGCGGCCGACACGTCGGGGGACGAGTGTTGATGCGGGCCTGGTGGCGCGTGGTGCTGGGGATGGCGACCGGAGGCGTGATCGCCTTCGCGGGCGTCGGGCTGAACGTGGCGTACGCGAGCGGGCCGCAGCCGGCGCCGGTCGCGACCCCGATCGCTCCGACGGCACCAGCCGCTCCGGTCGCTCCGGCCACTTCGACGACGACGCCTCCGGCACCGACGACGGCGACCCGGGCCGCGGCCCCCACCTCCGTGAAGTCCGCCCGGAGCACGACCACACCGACCACGGCATCCAGGGCCCGCAGCACGGCCGGATGCGGACAGCGCGCGGTGAACGCCGGGCGGTACGACAGCTCCTGCCCCGAGTATCAGGGGTACCTCGACCCCGGTACGCGCGCGGGACGAGGACCGACCAGCGGCGAGGTCCAGCTGCAGTACGCGTGCGAGCAGGGTCTCGTGCCGAAGGAGCAGTGCTGAGCTATTGCTCCTTCGCGTGCTTCGGCACGAGGAGGGCGAGGGCGATCGCGAGGAGGACGATCCCGCCCGCGATGGCGAGGCCGGCGGGGCTGACGAGGCGGTCGCGGAGGCCGCCGACGTAGGGGACGTCGTACCAGAGGACGCCGTGAACGTCCTGCGCCGCGACGGGCACCGGGTCGTTCGTGCGGTTGGCGTCGCCCTTGGTGACGAACGCCGGTCCCGGCAGGACCTCGACGACGCGGTGCGTCACGACCAGGGCCTGCCCGGTGGCGGCGTCGCGGTCGGTGAAGTTCAGGACGTCGCCCGGCTTGACCTGCGCGGTGTCGACGGGCTTGATCACGGCGACCGACCCGACGTGCAGCGTCGGCTCCATCGAGCCCGACAGGACGGTCAGCGAGTGCCCGCCCACCACGGCCGGGACCAGCGCGACCGCCGCCGCGAGGGCGACCACGACCAGCACGACGAGGCCGAGCACCAGGTTCAGGACCCGGCGGAACGGGTGCACCCGTGGCGGCGCCGCGGCGTGCCGCGCCGTCTCCTGGTCGGCGTCCGCCGTGCGCGCGTGTGAGCCCATCCGTCCTCCCGGTGCAGTCGTCCGATCGAGTCGTACCCGGAACACACACCGACCCGCCGGAACACCACCCGATCGAATGGCGATTCGCACTGGAATCGGCGGGTGCGTTGTGCGGTGCGGATACTCGAGGCCCGCCGCGTCGATTTCGCACCGTTCCCGCGGCCCCTTCGCAATCCACTCTCCGGAGCATCCGCATGGCCGTTCAGTCGGAAGACAAGAAGAACCGCAAGAAGAAGGGGGGCCTGATCGTCGGGCTCGTCGCGCTCGTGGTCGCCGCCGCCGCGATCGGGGCGGGCACCTACGCCGCGTTCAGCGACACGGAGACCGGCCCGGGTGGCACGATCGGCGCAGGCACGCTGGACCTCGAGGTGGGAGCCCCCGCCACCAACGCCACGCTGTTCAGCGCCTCCAACATCGCCCCGGGCTACGTGAGCCCGACGCCCGTGTCCATCGCGGTCCGCAACAGCGGGAACGTCGCGGGCACGCTCTCCCACAGCCTCAGCGTGAAGGGCGGCGACGGGACCTGCCCCGAGCCCGAGAGCCAGGTCTCGGACGGTTGCAAGACCGCCGGTGATCTGCAGGACTACCTGTACGTCGAGGTGACCGGCAGCCCGTCGGGCGCCACCGTGCCGAAGACCAAGCTCGCGGACTTCGTGTCCGGACAGAAGCTGCCGGCCGGGGGAACGCTGGGCGGCGGGAAGGAGGGCACCTACACGCTGGTGTTCTCGCTTCCGGCGGAGACCGGAAACATCGTTCAGGGCGACACCGTCACCCTGAATTCGACCTTCAACCTCGACCAGGTGACGAGCTGACCTGAAGAGAGCAATTCGAGGTCACCGCGAGAATACGGATGACCGCCGATTCATGCGATTTCGGATCGGCGGCCGCAGCCGAGGGAATTCGATGCGACGCCGAGTGATCGCCGGGACGCTCGTGGCGGTGGTCGTCACCGCCACGGGCGTCCTGTCCGGGGGCAGCGGCACCTACGCCCGGTACACGGACGTCGAGGCGAAGCCGGGCACGGTCGGCGCCGCGACCGTGGTGATCGGGACGTCGTCCCGGGCACCGGCGCTGAGCTACACCGGAGCCCTCCTCGGCGGGACGTCCTCGGCCACGTTGAACGTCGTCTACACCGGCACCACGCCCGCGCGCCTGACGCTCCAGGCCAAGCCGGCCACGTCGTACTCGTCGGCCTTCTGCACGTACTCGGCGTCGACGAAGTCCTGGTCGCGGGCGACCCTGGCGACACCGATCACCTTGTCCTTCGGGGGCACGACGGTGGACTACTGCACCCTGCTCAACGGCACCGAGGTCACACTCGCGAGCTTGGTCGCGGCGGGCAGCACCGCCGCCGTGGCGACCTCGGCCACCTTCGGCCTGCTGAGCGGTGCGACGCCGAAGAAGGACCAGAACGTGCCGCTGCTCATCCACGCCTACGGCACCACCGGCCCGGGCTTCTCCGACGTCGTGTCCGGCACGCTCGGCGTCGCGACGAGCGCGTCGCCGACCCCGCGCTCGCTGGCTGTCGTCACCACGCCGACGAGCACGGTCGCGCCCACGACCATCACCGCACCCGCCGGATCGCCGGTCGCGGCGGCGGACGTGCCGGCCGAGTGCACGGTGGCCGGGATGACCGCGACCTCCTTCGTCGAGAAGATCACGCTGACCGCGGCCCAACCGAGCTTCGACGCCGCACGCGACCGGCCGGGCAGCGCCGGACCGTTCCTGGTCCTCGGCTCGCCCGTCGCGGACACGGTGATCGGCTCCGCGAGCGCCGACTGCGTGGCCACCGGGGACGGCGACGACGTCGTGTCCGGCGGGACGGGCGGCGACGTCCTCGTCGGCGGGGCCGGCGCCGACCGCCTCTCCGGCGACGCGGGCGCCGACCGTCTCCACGGCGGCGCCGGCCTCGACACGCTCGACGGCGGCGCCGGCGCCGACCTGCTCGACGGCGGGGCCGACGGCGCGACCTGCACCACCGACGCCTCCGACACCACCACCGGCTGCCTCTCCGCGGCCGCCGAGGGCGGCGCCGACCCGGCGACCACCACCTCGCCCGCCCCGGTCACCACGACGACCACCGTGCCGACGACGACCGCGCCCGCCGCGTCGGCCGGCAGCAGCGCCCATGCGGTCGTCCCGGAAGGCTCCGCCGACCCCACCAGCTCCGCCCCACCCACCTGACCAGCGCGGCATCGGCCGACGGCCGGCGAAGAAGATCATCGCCCCGGACCGACCTCGGCCACACGCGGCCGTACGACGGCCCGAACAGCGATCATGACGAGCAAGATCACCGCTTCGGGAGCCCAGCAGACGCTTCCCAACCGCTGCCACGAACCGCGGTCACCGCGCCGCGGGCACTACCCCCGACTCACCTTCCCCGGCGCCCCCTCCGGCGCCGGGGAAGGCTCGCTGCGCGGCGGCGGGGCCGCCACGAGGCGGAGGGGACCACGGGTCGTCCGGCGGCGTTCGTCGACCGCCGCGGCGAGGGCCACGACCTCGGCGACGGCCGGGGCGCGCGTGTCGGGTCCGGCCGAGCGGAGGGCGGCGCGCAGCCGCTCCGCCTCCACCCGGTACGCCTCGCGCTGCTCCCAGAGTCCGCGCACCGCGCTGAACAGGAAGGGCACGGCGGCGGCGAGCAGCGCGGCGGTGGCGGCGAGGGTCAGCGCGACGGGCACGACGACCGCGGCTGCCGACGCCCGCACGGCGTGGGAGGCCGCGAGCAGCGCGAAGGCGAGGCCGATTCGGCGCAGCAGCGGGCGGTCCCGACGCAGCCCCGCCCCGACGGCGAGCAGGCCGGCGGCGCCGGTACCGGCCCAGGCGGCGAGGGCGGCGTCGGCGACGAGCGCGCCGGGCAGACCGACGGTGGGGGCGAGGCCGTGCAGGGTGCCGGCGAGGGCGGCGGCGCACGCCAGCACCGCGGCGGCCAGGGTCACGACGGGCCGGTGCGCGGGCGAGCGGCGGCGC
>NZ_JBEZDN010000085.1:0-33671 GCF_040648315.1 Pseudonocardia sp. NPDC049154 | reverse complement strand
CGCGCCGGGCCGCCCGGGCGGGTGCCCACCAGCAGGCGTTGTCCCGCTACGAGCAGCTGCGCCCGCACGCCGGGCTGCTCGCCCCCGAGGAGCGGGCGGCGGTCACCGAGGAGCACGCCTGGGAGCTGTACAACGCCCTGCGGTTCGACGAGGCCGTCGCGCTCTCCGAGGAGGCCGTCGCCCTGCGGCGCGGGCTCGGCGACGCCGCGCCGCTGGCCCGCGCCCTGGTCGGCCTCGCCTGGCACCGCTACCTCGCCGCCGACGTCGCCGGGGCCGGCGCGACGATCGAGGAGGCCGTGCAGGCCGCCCGCACCGCCGACGACGCGGAGGTGGTCGAGCTCGCCCGGTCCTACCGCGGCTTCCTGCTGGTCCTGGCCGACCGCGAGCGCGAGGGGCTCGCGGAGCTCGACGCGCTGGGCGGGTCCGGTTCCCTGGCGTCCGTCCGCATGATCTACCGCGGCCTCGCGACCGCCTTCCTCGGCGATTGCGCCGGCCTGGACCTGCTCGAGCGGGGCGTGGCGGACGCGTCGGCCCAGGGGCAGCGCGAGTTCGTGGCGCTGGGCTACACGGCCCTGGTCAAGTCCGCCCGGCGGCTCGGCCGCGACGACGCGGTCCGCCGGTACGCCGAGCTGGGCGCCGCGCGGACGTCGGGCATCGAGCTGCGCGCCCACGGCTACACGCTGGAGGCGCACCTGTGTCAGCTGCGCGCCCAGGAGGGCCGCTGGGACGAGGCGGAGGAGGGGTTCCGCGAGCTGCTGGAGGCGGCGCCGCAGGCGGGCATCCTGCACCGGGAGACGCTGCCGCACCTGGGACGGCTGCTCGTGCGGCGCGGCGACCCGGAGGCCGGCGGGCTGCTCGAGCGGGCCTGGGCGCTGGCCGAGCGCACGGACATCCTGCCGGTGCTGGTGCCGGCCGCCCTGGCGTCGCTGGAGCGGGCGTGGCTCGCCGGCGACCCGCGGGCCGAAGGCGAGCGGGTCGCGCTGCTGCTGCGGCGGCTGGACCGGCCCGGCGTCGAACGCCAGCGCGGCGAGGTCCTCCGCTACGCCCGGCGGTGCGGGCTGCCCGTCGACGACGCCGGTGGCCGCCCCGAGCACCTGCTCGGCCGGCGCGGCGCGGCGGAGGAGTGGGCCCGCATCGACGACCCGTACGAGCGGGCCCTCGAGCTCGCCGAGTCCGGCGAGCCCGGGCCGATGCTGGAGGCCCTCACCGTGCTCGACGAGCTCGGCGCCGGACCCGCCGCCCGGCTCGTCCGCACGCGGCTGCGCGACCTGGGCGTCGACCGGGTGCCCCGCGGGCCCCGTCCGGACACCCGGGCGCACCCCGCCGGCCTGACCGCCCGCCAGGGCGAGGTGCTGGAGCTGCTGGGGGAGGGCCTGACCAACGCCGAGATCGCCGCCCGGCTCGTGGTGTCCGTGCGGACCGTCGACCACCACGTCTCGGCGATCCTGCAGAAGCTCGGCGTGCCGAGCCGGCGGGCGGCCGCACGCCTGGCGCGGCAGGCCGCCGCCGAACCCGCCCTGCCCGGCCGCTGACCACCCCGACCCGGAGGAGAACCCGTGTCCCGCACGTCGTTCGGCCTGTTCCTCGCGCCGTACCACTGCCCCGCCGGGCAGAACCCGACCGCCGCCTACGCCGCCGACCTCGACGTCCTGGAGCTCGTCGACCGGCTCGGCTTCGACGAGGCGTGGGTCGGCGAGCACCACTCCTGCGGCAGCGAGCTGATCCCCGACCCGTTCCTGTTCATCGCGCACGCCCTGCACCGGACGCGGCACCTGCGGCTCGGCACCGGCGTCGTCTCGCTGCCCTACCACAATCCGCTGTGGACGGCGGACCGCGCGCTGTTCCTCGACCACCTGTCCCGCGGCCGGTTCCTGCTCGGGGTCGGTCCCGGCGCCCTGCCGACCGACGCCACCATGATCGGGATCGCGCCGGAGGAGCAGCGCGAGGCCTTCGAGGAGGACGTCGCCGTGCTGGTCCGGCTGTTGCGGGGCGAGACCGTCAGCCACCGCACGCGCCGCTACTCGCTGGTCGACGCCCGCAGCCAGCTCGCCCCGTACGGCGACGGGCTCGAGGTCGCGGCCGCCGCGGTCGCCTCGCCGACCGGCGCCCGGGTGGCGGCCCGGCACGGCCTCGGGCTGCTGTCCCTCGGGGCGACGACCCGGGCCGGGTTCGACGCGCTGGCCCGGCACTGGGACGTGATGGAGGAGCAGGGCGCGCGGTACGGCCGGCCGCCGCGGCGCGACCGGTGGCGCCTGGTGGGGCCGATGCACCTGGGGGAGACCCGCGCGCAGGCCGTCGAGGACGTCCGCTTCGGGCTCGACGACTGGGCCGACTACACACAGGACGTCCTGGCCGCGCCGCACTTCCGTGCCGGCGGCACGACCTTCGACGAGCGCCTCGCATGGGTGACGGAGACCGGGCTCGGTGTGGTCGGCACCCCGGACGACGCGATCGCGCAGATCGAGCGGCTGCAGGAGCAGTCCGGCGGATTCGGCACCTACCTGCTGATGCACCACGAGTGGGCGCGGCCCGCGGCGACGACCCGCAGCTACGAGCTGTTCGCCCGGTACGTCGTGCCGCGGTTCCGGGACTCGGGTGCGCGCCTGGTCGAGGCCGCCCGGCACGCCCGGTCGCGGCACGCGGAGCTCGACCGCCGGCACGCCGACGCCATCGCCGCCGCGACGGCCCGGCACGCGGCGGATCAGCTCGCGTCGGGGTCGGTCTCGGGGTCGGCGCGGGCGGCGGCCACATAGTCGGCGGCCTCGCGGCGGCTGCCGACCCCGAGCTTGGCGAGGACGGCCGAGACGTGGTGGTCGACGGTGCGGATCGAGAGCACGAGCCGTTCGGCGATCTCGGTGTTGGTGCGGCCCTCGGCGACCAGCGCGAGGATCTCGGCCTGGCGCGGGGTCAGCCCGGCCGGGTGCGCCCGGGTCGCCGCCCGCGCGCCCCGCCGGACCTGCCGGACCCCGAGCTCGCGCAGCGTGCCGCGCACCCGCGCCGCCGCCGGACGGGCACCGAGGCCGTCGAGGATCTCGAGCGCCTCGGCCGCCCGCGCGGGATCCCCCGTCGCGGCCAGCTCCAGCGCCCGCTCGTAGGGCGCGCCGATCGCCGCCCAGCCGGCCGCGGCCCCGACCCGGTCCCCGCGCAGGGCGGCCAGGGTCTCGGGCGGGCAGCCCCGGAAGGGGACGACGGGCTCGCCCAGCCGGGCGAGGGCGCGCAGGACCTCGGCGCGTTCCCGCTCCCGGCCCGGCCGGTCGGTGCGGGCGAGGAGGTCGCGGGCGGCGGCGACGTGCGCCGGGGCGGCCCGGCCGGTGAGCCAGGCGTGCTCCAGGGCCGCCGCGAGCACCGGGAGCCGTTGGAAGGCGCTGGCGGAGTCCTCGGCGTAGGCCAGGGCGTCGGCGAGCAGCCGCGGGGCGTCGTCGTCGCCGCGGCGCACGGCGAGCACGGCCAGCCCGGGCAGGCAGTAGCGCAGCAGCACCCCGCGGCCGCGGGACCGCCGCAGGATCGTCCGGTAGCCCGCCTCCGCGGCGTCCCAGCCGCCCCGCAGGGCCCGCAGCCGCAACCGGTAGGAGCGGCAGGAGTGGTCGAAGAACGGGAAGTCCCGCCCGCGCCCGAACTCCTCCCGCTCGGCCAGCAGCGCGTCCATCTCGTCGTACCGCCCGCGCTGCCACAGCGCGATCGCGGTGTTGAGGTAACCCATCATCGCGGCGTCCTGGTCGCCCGCCTCCCGGGCGAGGGCGAGGCCGCGGCGCGCCTCGGCGTAGCCGTCCTCGTCGCCGAGCGCCATCCGCGCCCGGCCGTGGAACACCAGCGGCACCGGCGGCGTGCGCCCGTCCGCCCGCACCGCGACGGCGACCGCCTCCTCCAGCGGCGGGAGCGCCTCGGCCTCCCGGTCCAGGTTGACCAGCAGGGTGCCCAGGTGGGTGAGGGCGAAGACCCGCTCCGGGCTGTCGCCGGCCTCGGTGAGTCCGGCGGCCCGCGTCGCCGACCCGAGGGCCGCGGCCGGCTGCTGGTCCGACCACTGCTGCACGGACAGGACGGCCAGCGCGTGCGCGAGCGCACGGGGATCGCCGTCCTCCCGCAGCCGGACGGCCTCGGCCGCCACCCGCACCCCCTCCCCGGCACCGGCGTGGAACAGGGCCCACGAGTAGGCGTCCTGCACCGCCATCCGGGTCGGCTCGTCGAGCAGGTGCGCGACCCGCAGCACCTCGGCGTAGAGCCGCGCACCCTCCGTCTGCGCCCCGGCCCGGCAGGCCTGCGCGGCCGCCTCCGGACCGTGCTCGGCGACGGCACGCTCGTCGCCCGCGGCCACCGCGTGGTGCACGACGCGCACGAGGTCGGGCTCGGGTGCGGCGAGCAGCGCGGCGACGACACGGGCGTGGTGCCGCATGCGGCCCAGCACCGGCTGGGCGTCCTCGACGGCCCGGCGGGCCAGCTCGTGACGGAACGCGACGGCCGTCGGCCGGACCTCGAGGATCCCGCGGCGCTCCGCCTCGGCGACCACGGTCAGGTCGTCGACCACCGCCCGGGCCAGCGGCAGCTCGACCTCCCCGGGCACCACGGCGAGCCGGTCCAGGGCCTCCCGGGCGGGATCGTCGAGCGTCCGGATCCGGGCCAGCACGGCGTCGACCACCGTGGCGGGCGGGGTGTCCGCCGGGGTCCCGGACGCGATCACCTCGGTGAGGAAGAAGGGGTTCCCGCCGGTGGAGCGGTGCAGCGCCGCGGGGTCGGCACCCGTGCCGGCGCTGAGCCGCGCCACGGCCGCCGGCGACAGCGGCCGGGGAGCCAGGCGGCGGACCGCCGGACCGGTGAGCGCGCCGAGCAGGGTCGGCAGGGCGTGCCCCGGCGGTGCATCCCGGTCGCGGTAGGTGAGGACGAGCACCGCGGGCAGGTCGGGGACCCGGCGGCCGGCGTGCCGGAGCACGTCGAGGGTCCCCTCGTCGGCCCAGTGCACGTCCTCGACCACCAGCACCGTCGGCGGTCCCGGCCCGGCCAGCTCCTCGACGACGGCGCCCATCACGGCCTCCCGGTCGCCCGTCCGCGCCGCCGCGGCCAGCGGGCCCACGCCGGGGTGCCGCGCGGCGTCCCGCAGCGGGCCGAGCGGACGCGGGGAGAACAGGTCGTCGCAGGCCCCGGCCAGCACCCGGGCGCGCGCGGAGACCCGGGCCGCGAACGCGCGGACCAGGCTGGTCTTGCCGATGCCGGCCTCGCCGGCCACGAGCACGACGGAGCCGGCGCCGGAGGCCGCCCCCGTGACGGCCTCCTCCAGCGCCTCGAGCTCGGCCGCGCGCTCGAGGAGCGTCCCCACCGGGCGATCGTGACAGCCCGGACGACCGGAGCGGAAGGCCCGTGGGGGACCGATGGGTGCGCGACGACACGATCCGCCGGGCACCCGCAGCCGTCGGGCACCCCGCAACGGTGGTTACGCTGGATCACGGCGCGTGCCACGGGGGCGCGGCGGAGGGAGTGCGCAGGTGGTGCAGGTCGGATCGGCCGAGCGGGTGGCGGGCGACGTGCTCGCGGAGGCCGGGCGGCGGCGGTCGTTCGCGGTCATCAGCCACCCCGACGCCGGCAAGTCCACGCTCACCGAGGCGCTCGCGCTGCACGCCGAGGTCATCGACTCGGCCGGCGCGGTGCACGGCAAGTCCGGCCGCAAGGGCGTCACGTCGGACTGGATGGAGATGGAGCGCCAGCGCGGCATCTCGGTCTCCAGCGCGGTGCTGCAGTTCGAGTATGGCGGTGCCGTGATCAACCTGCTCGACACCCCGGGCCACGGCGACTTCTCCGAGGACACCTACCGGGTGCTCGCCGCGGTCGACGCCGCCGTCATGCTGCTCGACGCCGCGAAGGGCCTCGAGCCGCAGACCCTGAAGCTGTTCGACGTCTGCCGCTCGCGGAAGATCCCCGTCCTCACCTTCGTGAACAAGTGGGACCGGCCCGGCCGCGAGGCCCTCGAGCTGCTCGACGAGGTGGAGCAGACGATCGGGCTGCGGCCGATGCCCGTCACCTGGCCGCTCGGCGTCGCGGGGGAGCTGCGCGGGCTGATCGAGGTCGCCACCGGCGAGTTCACCCGCTTCACCCGCGCCGCGGGCGGGGCCACCCGGGCCGCGGCCGAGGCGGTGCCCGCCGAGGTGATCGCCGCCGAGGAGCCGCAGTTCTGGTCCACCGCGCAGGACGAGCTGGCCCTGCTCGAGGAGATCGGCGCGCAGTTCGACGAGAAGGACTTCCTGGCCGGCACCGCCACCCCGGTCCTGTTCGGCGCGGCGCTGTCGAACATCGGCGTCGCCCGGCTGCTCGACGCGCTGGTCGAGCTGGCCCCGTCGCCGTCGGAGCGCGAGGACGCCGAGGGCCGGCCGCGTGCGCTCGACGCCCCGCTGGCCGGGCTGGTCTTCAAGGTCCAGGCGGGCATGGACAAGGCGCACCGGGACCGGATGGCGTTCCTGCGGATCCACTCCGGCCGCTTCGAGCGCGGCATGGTGCTCACCCACGCCGCCACCGGCAAGCCCTTCGCCACGAAGTACGCGCAGTCGGTGTTCGGCAACCAGCGCACCACCGTCGAGGAGGCCTTCCCCGGCGACATCGTCGGCCTGGTCAACGCCAACGCCCTGCGCCCCGGCGACACCCTCTATGCGGCGGAGCCGGTGCACTACCCGGCCATCCCGAGCTTCGCGCCCGAGCACTTCTCCGTCGCCCGCTGCGCCGACGCCGGCAAGAGCAAGCAGTTCCGCCGCGGCATCGAGCAGCTCGACGGCGAGGGCGTGATCCAGGTGCTCCGCTCCGACCGGCGGGGCGACCAGGCGCCGGTGCTCGCCGCCGTCGGCCCCCTGCAGTTCGACGTCGTGGCCGCCCGGATGGAGTCCGAGTTCTCCGCCCCGATCACCCTCGAGCACCTGCCCTACCAGGTAGCCCGGGTCACGGACGAGGAGGGCGAGGTCGCGCTGGCCCGCCAGTCCGAGTGCGAGGTGCTCGTGCGCAGCGACGGGGTGCGGCTGGCCGTGTTCAGCAACAAGTGGCGGATGGACGTCGTGATCCGGAAGTTCCCGGACGTCCGGTTCGAGCCGCTGCTCGCCGGCACCGTCGACTGAGCCGGCCGTGACCTGGCGGAACTGGGCGGGCAACCAGCGCACCCGCCCCGTCCGGGTCGTCGAGGCGCACGACGCCGGCGAGGTCGCCTCGGCCGTCAAGGCCGCCGCGGGGGAGGGGCTGCGGGTCAAGGCGCTGGGCAGCGGCCACTCGTTCACCGGGATCGGCGTGCCCGACGGCGTTGCGGTGCGGCCGCCGGCCGGTCCCGGGCCGACGCTCGACGGCGACCTCGTGACCGTGCCCGCCGGCCTGACGTTGCGGGCGCTCAACACGCTGCTCTGGGAGCAGGGCCGGGCCCTGCCGAACCTGGGCGACATCGACGCGCAGACGATCTCGGGCGCGATCTCCACCGGCACGCACGGCACCGGCGCGACGTACCGGGGCATCGCCGCGCAGGTCCGTGGCCTGGAGATGGTCCTGGCCAACGGGTCGGTGCTGCGCTGCACACCGGACGAGAACCCGGAGGTCCTGCACACCGCCCGCGTGGGGCTGGGGGCGCTGGGCGTGCTCACCGCGGTGACCCTGGAGACCGTGCCCGCGTTCCGGCTGCACGCCGTGGAGCGGGCGCTGCAACTGGCCGAGGTCCTCGCCGGTCTGGACGAGCTCGCCGCCACGAACGACCATGTCGAGTTCTACTGGTTCCCGCACACCGACCTCGCCGTGCTCAAGCGGAACAACCGCACGGCGCTGGACGGACCCCGCCGCGGGCGGGTCACCGAGTGGGTCGGCGACGAGCTGCTGGGCAACGCCGGTTTCGCGGCCGTCTGCGGGCTGGGCGCGCGGGTCCCCGCGCTGGTGCCCCGGCTGAACCGGCTGATGGCGGGGCGGATGGCCGCGCCGGAGTACGTCGACCGCTCGTACCGGGTGTTCTGCAGCCCGCGGCGCGTGCGCTTCCTCGAGATGGAGTACGCCGTGCCGCGCGAGGCCCTGGGGGAGGCGTTCGCCGGGCTGCGGGCGGCCGCCGCGCGGCACGCCCAGGACGTCACGGTGCCCGTCGAGGTGCGGGTGACCGCGGCCGACGACGTCCCCTTGTCCACGGCGTCGGGCCGGGACACCGCCTACCTCGCCGTGCACGTCGCGCGGGGCCGTCCGCACGAGGCGTACTTCGGGGCCGTCGAGTCGGTGATGACGGCGCTCGCCGGCCGTCCGCACTGGGGCAAGCTGCACAGCCGCACGGCCGCCAATCTGCGCCCGCTCTACCCCGGTTTCGACGCCTTCGTGGCCCTCCGGAACCGGCTCGACCCCGAGGGCCGCTTCCGCAACGCCTATCTGGACCGTGTGCTGGGCGTTCCCGGCGCGTGAGACGTGCGTCCGAAATTGAGATTCCCCTTGTTGTGTAGGGGTGTCGAGGGGTAGCAGTTAGACATGGCTAACGCGAGGCCGGCGGTCCGGGAGTTCCGGGTGCTCCGCCGGGCCTGCCTGGCACCGACCGCCCGCCCCGTCGGACGGCTGCGGCGCCGCGTCGCCGAGCCCTCCGTCCGGCTCGCGGTGGTCGCCGCCGTGGTGATGGTCGTGCTCGCCGGCGGCCTCCTCGCCGCCGTCTCGGCGGGCGCCCCGCCCGCCCTCGTGCTGGGCCTCTGCGTCGCCGCCCTCATCGTCCGGCCGCTCGCCGTGCTCCGCCACCGCCGCACCGCCGGCCGCCGCTGACGGCTGTCCCTCGCCGCCAGGCCGTACCTCGGCGCTTCTCCTCGCGGAGGGGCTACCCGAGCGGCGGCATCACGCCGCAGCGCTGCAGCCAGCCGAGCCAGTCCCCGAAGTGCCACACCTCGATCGGCGTGTCGCGGTACCAGTGGATGACGTGCGCCCCGGAGCCCTCCGTGGCGAGGCCGGTCGGCGCGAGCGGCAGCAACGGCGACGCACCGGTGAAGGTCGCGGTGCAGCTCCACCGGGCGGTGGTCGTGTCGCCGTCCCGCATCTCCTCGTGGATCGTCAGCGAGAAGTCCGGGAAGGCCTGATGGAAGCCCGTGATGAGCTGCTTGAGGCCCTCTCGGTCCATGTCGGGGAAGGGCGGCAGGTGGTAGGCGACGTCGGCGGGCAGGAGCTCGTCGACGACGTCGACCTTCCCCGTGCACCACACGTCGCCGAAGCGGGAGAAGAAGCCGGTCTGCGAGGACATGACACCCCCTGTGGGTCGGCGGTGGGTCTTGCGTGCAGTGGTGGGTCGACGTGGCGGAGCCGTGCGGTGGGGTCGGGCGGCGGGTTCGAGCGGTGCGGTGCAGCCGGGCGGCGGGTCCCCCGGACCGTTCTCCCGGCCGGTAGGTCCACCGGGCCGTCCACCGTCCTCGCGCCGGCCGAGGCGGTCAAGGAGGCGGTCGGGCGCGCGTGACGAGCGGGGTCCGCCCCGCGGCGGCGTCCGCCGGGCGAGCAGAGAGCAGACCCGCCCGCTCGAGCCTGCTGCCGGGGGCGCCCGGTCCGTGCGAGGAGCCCCGGTAGCGTCGCGCCGTGGCTCGCCGGACCCGTTCGACCCGCACGACCAAGACCCGCCCCGACCCGCCCGACCTGCCGTCGTCGTACGACCCGGCGGCCGGGCCGCCCGAGGACGGGGACCTGTGGGACGGGGTCGAGGCGGGGCCGGACGTGCTCTTCCCGGAGCACGTCGCGGACCTGCGGCTGCACGAGTGCCGGTTCTCCGGGGTCGATCTCGCCGGCCGGACGCTCAGCGGGCTGCACTGCCGCGACACCGAGTTCCACCGCTGCGACTTCTCCGGCGCGGTGCTCGACGACGCCGTGTTCACGCGCGTGACCTTCACGGACTGCCGGTTCACCGGCACCGAGCTCAACGGCGCCGGGCTGAACGACGTCCGGATCTCCGGCTGCCGCGCCGACCTGGCGCGGTTCCGGATGGCGAAGGGCGCGTTCCTGCACGTCGAGGACACCTCCCTGCGCGGCGCCGACCTCTACCGCCTCACGGCGCAGGACTGCGCGTTCCTGCGCTGCGACCTCGGCGAGGCCTCGCTGGAGGACGCCCGGCTGGCCGGCACGGACCTGCACGGCTCGACGGTCGACGACCTGCGCGGCCCGGTCGCCCTGCGCGGCTGCCGGATCGGCCCCGACCAGCTGGCGCCGGTCGGGGCGCTGCTCCTCGCCGCGCTGGGCGTCGAGATCACCGACCGGCGCTGACGTCCCCGCCCCGCGGGCGCGGCGGCTCCTGCAGGATCGCCGACACCCGCTGCCTGCTCACCCCGAAGAGCTTGCCGATCCGGGTGATCGACACGTCCTCGCGGTGCAGCGCCCGCGCCTCCTCGCGGCGGAACCGCCCGCCGACGGTGCCGAGGTCGTCGAGCGCGCGGGTGACCGCCTCGACGACCAGCGGCCGCTCCTCCTGCGTGACGATCTCGTGCCAGCTCATGCCGTCGGCGCGCAGCCGCTCGAGCTGGTCGACGCGCCGGCGGGCCTCGGTGAGGTCGGCGAGCGTGCGGTCGAGCTGCGAGCCGAGCTCGCGCAGGGCGGTCACCGCGGGATCGGCCGGACCGGTCACCGCAGGGCCATCAGGGCGGTGGCCACCGGCTTCCAGCGCTCGGCGTAGGCGTCGAGCTCCGGCGCCTCGGACCAGGTCGCGTCGATGAGGTAGAGGCCCGGCAGCGCGCAGGTGCCGCCCAGCTCGGAGAGGACCGGCTTGAGGGTCAGGTCGGGCGCCATCGCGTGCCCCGGCCCGGCGCCCAGCATCAGCGGCACGGCCACGACGTCCTGCAGCCCGGTGCCGCCCGCGAACTGGTCCAGGAAGAGCTTCAGCAGCCCGGTGTAGGTCGCCTTGAAGGTCGGACTGGCGAACACGACCAGAGAGGACTCCTGCACCGTCTTCACGGCGGCCGCCACGGCCTCGTCACCCCAGCCGAGCAGGCCGGGGCCCAGCTCGACGAGGTCGACCACGTGGTCGGGCGCGGCACCGGTGAGCTTCTCGGCCAGCGCGGTGCCGGCCTGGAGGGTGCGGCTGGCGGGCTTCGGGTTGCCGACGACGACGGTGACGGTCACGTGCGCTCCTGCTCTCGATCTCCGGGGGTCGGGGCCAGCATCCCATCCCGGCCGCCGTCCGTGCCGCCCACCGATCCGTGACGCACGTCCACCGCAGCGGTCCGCACCGCCCTCGGCTCCCCGATCGACAGCGCACCGCCCGGGGCACGGCCGGGGACCAGCGGCGTCGGGTGCGTGGACCCCGGGTCACGACCTTCACCCACCCGTGGCCCCCAGGCGTGCACGGCCGTCACCCTTTTGAGAGCGTGTGGGTGTCCGCCCCCAGTCCGCACGTATCTCGGGAGACGCACGTGAAGAACCTCGGACGCGCACTCGGCAAGTTCAGCGCCGGCCTCCTCGACGCCCTGGGCATCCTGGGCGGCTGGAACCGGGGCCGCCGCGCCCGCTGACCGCGGTCGGTCCGCCCGACCCGTCGACGGCCGGGCGGGCCCTCCCCTTCCGTTGCCTGCGTCCCCCGAGCGCAGGACCCCCTCACGCCGCCCGAGCGCGGAACCCACGCCTGAGCGAAGCCCCCACCTCACGCCGGTCGCGCCGCCCGTGCCTTCGAGGTCACCGGCGCCCCCACGCCACCCGATGTTGCTCGGCCGTCCGGCGTAGCGCCTGTTACCGGCTCTTTTCCGCTCCGGATCGAATCCGGACATCCTGTTACCGGTTGTCCTCCTCACCTTGACAGTGGGTGGAGTCTGGCCTCAACGTGTTGCGCGTGATGCTGCGTGTTCCGCAGTACGCACAGAGCCTGTCACACCGGCCTTCGAGGACGCGGCACATGAACTTCGCCTGCCAGCTCGCCGATCTCCCGCGCGGCGCCGCCCTGCGACTCACGGACCTCCCCGGAAGTCCGCCCGTCGCCCTCTTCCACACCGACGACGGCGAGCTCTTCGCCGTCGACGACACCTGCACCCACGCCGACGCCTCCCTCGCCGACGGGTTCGTGGAGGACTGCGCCGTCGAGTGCCCGCTGCACGCGGCGATCTTCGACCTGCGCACCGGCGAGGCCGACGGCCTGGTGGCCCAGTACCCGGTCCGCACGCACACCGTGGTGATCGAGGACGGGGCCGTGTACGTCAAGCTCTCGGAGAGGATCCCGCACCTGCCCGCGGGCGCGCGCCGGTACGTGGCCTCATGAGCGGCACGACCTCGCCTCGCGTCGTGGTCATCGGCTCCGGTGTCGTCGGGGCCGCCGTGGCCGACGAGCTGACCGAGCGGGGCTGGACCGACGTCACCGTGCTGGACCGGGGCGCCCTGTCCCTGCCCGGTGGGTCCTCCTCGCACGCGCCCGGGCTGGTGTTCCAGGCGAGCCCCTCGCGGACCATGGCGCGGTTCGCGAAGTACACCGTCGAGAAGATGAGCTCCCTCGAGCTCGACGGACCCGATCCCGACCAGCGCCGGTGCTTCAACCCGGTCGGCGGCCTGGAGGTCGCGACCGAGCCCGCGCGCGTCGACGAGCTGTGGCGCCGGCACGGGTTCCTGAGCTCGGTGGGCGTGGAGTCGGCGGTCGTCGGGCCGGACGAGTGCGCCGCGCTGCACCCGCTGGTGCCGGCCGACCGCGTGCTGGCCGGCCTGCACATCCCGACGGACGGGCTGGCCAAGGCCCCGCGCGCCGTCGAGGCCCAGGCCCGGCGGGCGATCGCCCGCGGCGCGCGGTTCCTCGGCGAGCAGCGGGTCGTGGAGATCCTCCGCGACAAGGGCCGGGTGACCGGGGTCCGGACGGAGACCGCCGGGGGCGGGGACACCTTCCCGGCCGACGTCGTCGTGCAGTGCACCGGGTTCTGGGGGCCGCTGACCGGCGCGCTGGTCGACCTGCCCACCCCGCTGCTGCCGATGGCGCACCAGTACGCCCGCACCGCTCCGGTGCCGGGGCTGCGGGACCGGGGGTCGCGGGAGGCCGTCGCGCCGATCCTGCGCCACCAGGACCGCGACCTGTACTTCCGCGAGCACGGCGAGCGGCTCGGCATCGGCTCCTACGCCCACCGGCCGATCCCGGTCGACCCGGCGAACCTGCCGACGCACACCGAGATGCCGTCGTCGTTCGACTTCACGCCGGAGGACTGGGCGCCGGCCTACGCGGACGCGCAGGCGCTGCTGCCCGCGCTGCAGGGCGTGGCGATCGAGCACGGGTTCAACGGCGTGTTCTCCTTCACCGCCGACGGCATGCCGCTGCTCGGCGAGCACCCCGACCTGCAGGGCTACTGGGTCGCCGAGGCCGTGTGGGTCACGCACTCCTGCGGCGTCGCCCGGGCGCTGGCGGAGTGGCTGGTCGACGGGCACCCGTCGCTCGACGTCCACGCCTGTGACCTCAACCGCTTCACCGAGGCGCAGCGGAGCCCGGCGTACGTGGAGCAGCGCGCGTCCCGCAACTTCGCCGAGGTCTACGACATCCTCCACCCGCTGGACCCCCCGGCCGGGCCGCGCCCGATGCGCACCAGCCCGTTCCACCTGCGCCAGCAGGAGCTCGGGGCGGTGTTCACCGAGATCGGCGGCTGGGAGCGGCCGCTGTGGTTCGAGTCCAACGCGGACCTGCCCGAGGTCGGCCGGATCCCCACCCGCGAGGGCTGGGCCGCGCGGCACTGGTCGCCGGTCGCCGGGGCCGAGGCGCTCGCGACACGGGACCGCGTGGGCCTCTACGACATGACGCCGCTGACCCGAGTCGAGGTCTCCGGGCCCGGCGCCTGCGCCTTCCTCGACGGCCTGACCAGCAACAAGGTCGACGTCGCCGTGGGCCGGGTGGTCTACACCCTGATGCTGACCGGGACCGGGGGCGTGCTCTCGGACCTCACCGTGACCCGCCTGGGCGACGAGCTGTTCCAGGTCGGGGCCAACGGCGAGGTGGACGTCGACCGGCTGCGGCGCCTGGCCCCGGCCGGCGTCTCGGTCCGGGACGTCACCTCCGGGACCTGCGGCGTCGGGCTGTGGGGCCCGCGGGCGCTCGACGTCCTCTCGTCGGTGAGCGCCGACGATCTCTCGTTCGGCTACTTCCGCGCGAAGAAGATCCACATCGGCGCGGTCCCGGTGCTCGCCCTGCGCGTGTCCTACGTCGGCGAGCTGGGCTGGGAGCTCTACACCTCCGCCGACCAGGGCCTGGCCCTCTGGGACGCGCTGTGGGCCGCCGGCGCCGGGCACGGCATGGTCGCCGCGGGCCGGCACGCCTTCACGAGCCTGCGGCTGGAGAAGGGCTACCGGGCCAGCGGCGTGGACATGACCAGCGAGGACCTGCCCGCCGAGGCCGGGCTCGCGTTCGCCGTCAAGCCGGGGGAGTACCCCGGTGCCGCGGCGGTGTCGGCCGACCCGCGCAGGCGGCTGGTCCCCGTCCTCATGGACGACCCGAACGACGTCGTCATGGGCGCCGAGCCGGTCTACTCCGGCGACACCGCCGTCGGGTACGTGACCAGCGCCGCCTACGGCCCCACGATCGACGCCACCATCGCCTACGCCTGGCTGCCCGCCGACCTCGCCGCCCCCGGCACCCCGGTGGCCGTCGAGTACTTCGGTGCCCGCCTGCCCGGCGTCGTCGCCGCCGAGCCCCTGTTCGACCCCGAGGGAAAGCGCCTCCGCCCATGACCGCACTCGAGCAACCCCCGGTCACCGCCCCGATGGTCGGCTCCGCGAGCTCCGCCTCCGCCCCGATGGTCGGCTCCGCGAGCTCCGCCTCCGCCCCGATGGTCGGCTCCGCGAGCTCCGCCTCCGCCTTCGCCACGAGCCTCGTGCCCACCCTGCCGGGGCACTGGTACACCGATCCCGCGATCTTCGCGGCCGAGCAGGAGCGCATCGTCGAGGCGGGGTGGGTGTGCGTCGCCCTCGCCGCGGACCTCGCCGGCCCCGGCAGCTACCGGACCGTGCAGGTCGGGCGGGAGTCCGTGGTGGTCGTCCGCGGCCGGGACGAGGTCGTCCGTGCGTTCTTCAACGTCTGCCGGCATCGCGGCGCGCAGCTCTGCGTCGAGCCGGAGGGGCAGGTGCGCAACAAGCTCCAGTGCCCGTACCACGCGTGGACCTACGACCTCACCGGCAAGCTGATCGCCGCCCCCAACCTGACCCGGATGCCGGACGTCGACCGGTTCGCCAACGGCCTCGCGCCCGTCGCGGTCCGGGAATGGCTCGGCTATGTCTGGGTCTGCGTGGCCGAGCAGCCGCCGTCGTTCGAGGACGAGGTGATCGGGGCGGTGGTGACGCGGCTCGGCGACGTCGAGTCGATCGACCACTACGGCGTCGAGAGGCTCGCGCTCGGCCGGCGGATCTCCTACGACGTGGCGGCGAACTGGAAGCTCATCGTCGAGAACTTCATGGAGTGCTACCACTGCGCGACGATCCACCCGGAGCTCACCGAGGTGCTCCCGGAGTTCGCCGACGGCTACGCCGCGCAGTACTACGTGGGGCACGGCGCCGAGTTCGGCGAGCAGGTGCAGGGCTTCACGGTCGACGGCTCGGCCGGGCACGCCCGCATCCCCGGGATCGCCGACGACCAGGACCGGAAGTACTACGCCATCACGATCCGCCCCGGCGTGTTCGTGAACCTCGTGCCCGACCACGTCATCGTGCACCGGATGACCCCGGTCGCGGCGGACCGCACGCTCGTTGAGTGCGACTGGCTGTTCCTGCCGGAGGTCGTGAAGTCCGGCGTGGACCTGGACCGTTCCGTGGAACTCTTCCACCGGGTCAACGCCCAGGACTTCGCCGCCTGCGAGCGCACCCAGCCCGCCATGTCCAGCCGCGTCTACGCCCACGGCGGCGCGCTGGTCCCCAGCGAGCACCACATCGCCGAGTTCCACCACTGGGTGCAGGCCCGCCTCGCCTGACCCCGGCGTGCGATCAGCACCAGCGCGGTCGAACCATGATCGAACGCGCTGGTGCTGATCGTCGACGGTCGATTCTCCCGACACGCCGCGAAGATCGTCCGGTCCCCGGCAGGCTCGCGCCATGGTGAGCGTCGAGGCCCGGACCGAGGTGCCCGGGTGGCCGGTGGCCTTCCGCGGCTCGGCCGCGGTGGCGGCGGGCCTCGTGACGCCCGGCACGCTGCGCGGCCCGCGGTACCGCCGGGTCTTCCCGGATGTGTACGTCTGTCCGGGTGCGGCTCGGAACAGGTCCTGCGGGACACGGCGCGCTTCACCACGCTCGTCGCCGCCGGCTGGCGCATGTTCCGCTTCACGAAGCGGGACGACCCGGAGCGCATCGTCGCCCCGGTCCGCGCTGCGCTCCGGTCAGCACCAGCGTCCTGGGCGCATGATCGAACAGTGCTGCTGCTCGTTTCACTCCTGGTCCCACCAGCCCAACCTGCGGCTGATGTCCCGGGCGGCGGTGACGACGGTCGGCGCGAGGTCCTCGAGACGCTCCGGCGGGAGGCGGTAGCTGGGGCCGGAGAGGGACAGGGCCGCGGCGACCCCGCCGGTCTGGTCCCGGATGGGCGCGCCGACGGCGTTGAGCCCGATCTCGTACTCCTCGATGACGACCGCGTACCCCGTCGCCCGGACCCGGCCCAGGTCGGCGACGACCGCGTCGCGGGTGGTCAGGGTCTTCTTCGTGAACCGCTCCGGGTGGTCGAGCACGTCCTTGAGCAGCGGGTTCAGGTCGGCCGGGTCGAGCCAGGCGATCAGCGCCTTGCCGCTGGACGTGCAGTGCAGCGGGGTGATGCGGCCGATCCAGTTGTAGGTCAGCACGGTCGAGGGGCCGCGGGCCTGGTGCACGTTGACGGCGTGCCGGTCCTGCAGCACGGCGATGTTCACGGTCTCGCCGAACTCCTGGGCCAGCCGCTCGCAGGCCTCCCGGCCCAGCCGCGTGACGTCGAGCCGCCCGGAGACGGCGCCGGCCAGCGGGATCAGTCCGAACCCGAGGGTGTACTTGCCGCGGTCCGTGGCCTGCTCGACGAGTCCCCGGTCCTCCAGCGCACCGAGCAGCCGGAAGGCGGTGGACTTGTGGACGTCGAGCTCGGCGGCCACCTCGCTGACCCCGGCCTCCCCGCGGCGGGCCAGGATCTCGAGGACGGTGATGGCGCGGTCCACGGACTGCACGCCCCCGTCGCGGTGGCGCTCCGTGTTGCTCATGACGGAACTATAGGCGTCGTATCGCCCGGTCTGCTTGACCATGCACCGTCTTCGGAGCACGCTCACCGCCGTGCCAGACCTCTTCGTCGACGGCGGGTGGACCTCCGGGTCGGGTGGGACCGCCCAGGTGGTGAACCCCTTCGACGCCTCGGTGGTGCGCTCGGTGGACCAGGCGTCGGCGGCCGATGTGGACCGTGCGGTGGCGGCCGCGCGCCGGGCGTTCGACGACACCGCGGGGCCCTGGCGGACCACCGAGGCCCCCGAACGCGGCGCGCTGCTCCGCCGCGTCGCCGACCTCCTCGTGCGCGACAAGGAGGAGATCGCGCACACCGAGACCCTCGACACCGGCAAGACGCTGACCGAGAGCCGGATCGACGTCGACGACGTCACCGCGGTCTTCCGCTTCTACGCCGACCTGGCCGACAAGGACGCCGGACGCCTGGTCGAGACGGGGATCCCGACGGTCGTCAGCCGGGTGGTGCACGAGCCGGTCGGCGTGTGCGCGCTGGTCACGCCGTGGAACTACCCGCTGCTGCAGCTGTCGTGGAAGGTCGCGCCCGCGCTGGCGGCGGGCAACACGATGGTGATCAAGCCCAGCGAGGTCACCCCGCTCACCTCGATCCACCTCGTGAAGCTGTGCGAGGAGGCCGGGGTCCCGGCCGGCGTCGTCAACATCGTGCTGGGCGACGGGCCCGCGGTCGGCGCCCCGCTGACCGGCCATCCGGACGTCGACATGGTCAGCTTCACCGGCGGCCTCGCGACGGGGCGCGCTATCATCCGCGCCTCGGCCGAGACGGTCAAGCGGACCGCCGTGGAGCTCGGCGGCAAGAACCCGAACATCGTCTTCGCCGACACCGACTTCGAGCTGGCCGTGGACTACGCGATGCTCGCGGTGTTCCTGCACTCCGGCCAGGTGTGCTCGGCCGGTGCGCGGCTGATCGTCGAGGACTCCCTGCACGACGACCTGGTCGCCGAGGTCGCCCGGCGCGCCGCCCGGATCCGGCTGGGCAACGGCCTGGAGGAGGGCGTCGAGGTCGGGCCCCTGGTGTCCGAGGCACACCGGGCGAAGATCGAGGGCTTCGTGGCCGCGGCGCGGGAGGAGGGCGCGACGGTGGTGTGCGGCGGCGCCCGCCCGGACGACCCCGCGCTGGCGAAGGGCTTCTTCTACCTGCCCACGGTGCTCACCGACGTCACGCGCGACATGCGGGTGATCCGGGAGGAGACCTTCGGGCCGATCCTCACGGTCGAGCGCTTCACCACCGAGGAGCAGGCCGTCGAGCTGGGCAACGACACCGAGTACGGCCTGGCCGGCGCGGTGTTCACCCAGGACATGGGCCGCGCGCACCGGGTCGCCTCGGCGCTGCGGCACGGCACCGTGTGGATCAACGACTACCACCCGTACGTGCCCGGTGCGGAGTGGGGCGGGATGAAGCGGTCCGGCAACGGCCGCGAGCTCGGGCACGCCGGTCTCCACGAGTACCAGGAGGCCAAGCACGTGTGGCACAACACCGCCCCCGCGCCGCAGGGGTGGTTCAAGGGCTGAGCGGAGCTTGCGGAGCGAGCATCTGCACCGAACGGTCGGAGGCCTGTGTGAGCACGACGGAGAACGAGAAGCACGATCACGGACTCTCCGAGTTCGGGTACAGCCAGTCGCTCGACCGCAGCATCGGCAAGTTCGCCAGCTTCGCCGCCGGTGTCAGCTACATCTCGATCCTCACCGGCACCTTCCAGCTGTTCTACTTCGGCTTCGGGTTCGGCGGCCCGATGTACTGGTGGTCCTGGCCGATGGTGTTCGCCGGCCAGGTCATGGTGGCGCTGTGCTTCGCCGAGCTCGCCGGCCGCTACCCCGTGGCCGGCTCGGTCTACAACTGGTCCAAGCGCCTGGCCGGCCCGACGACGTCGTGGCTGGCCGGCTGGATGATGTTCACCGCGTCCGTGGTCACCCTGACCGCCGTGGTGCTGGCCTACCAGGTCACGCTGCCGCAGATCTGGTCCGGCTTCCAGCTCGTGGGCGACGGCACCGGGCCCACCGACTTCGCGGTCAGCGCCGTGATCTGGGGCGCGATCCTCATCCTGTTCACCACGCTGGTGAACGCGTTCGGCGTGAAGCTGATGGCGCGCATCAACAGCACGGGAGTGTTCATCGAGCTGATCGCGGCGGTGCTGCTGGTGATCCTGCTCGGCGTCAACATCGTCAACCCGCCGTCGGTGCTGCTCGACACGAACGGGATCGGGGCGGGACAACCCGGCGGCTACTTCGCGGCGTTCCTCGTCGCCTCGCTCGCCAGCGCGTACGTGATGTACGGCTTCGACACGGCGAGCTCGCTGGGGGAGGAGACCGTCGACCCGCGGCGGACGGCGCCCACGGCGATCCTGCGCGCGGTGATCGCCTCCTTCGTCATCGGCGGCCTCATCCTGCTGTTCGGCATCCTCGCGGCACCGAACCTGGCCGATCCGGCGCTGGGCGAGAGCAGCGGCGGCCTGCAGCTGATCGTCATCCAGGCCCTGGGCAGCACGCTGGGCAAGATCTTCCTCGTCACGATCGTCATCGCGATCACCGTCTGCGCGCTCGCGGTCCACACGGCGGCGATCCGGCTGATGTTCGCGATGGCCCGCGACAACGCGCTCCCGGGCGGCGCGCGGTTGGCCAAGATCGATCCGAAGCGCAAGACGCCGGTCGTCCCGGCGATCCTGATCGGCGTGGCGTCCGTGCTGATCCTGGTGGTGAACATCGGCTCGCCGGCGATCTTCACGGCCGTCACGAGCGTCGCGATCATCATGATCTACGTCGCGTACCTGCTGGTCACGGGTCCGATGCTGCTCAAGCGGCTGCGCGGGCAGTGGCCGGGGCCCGAGGGGGCCGCGAGCGGCTACTTCTCGCTCGGCAGGCTGGGGCTGCCGATCAACATCCTGGCCGTGGTGTGGGGCGCGGCGATGGCGCTGAACCTGGCCTGGCCCCGCGCGGACGTCTACGGCGAGGGCGTCCTGCGCTGGATCGCGTTCATCTTCATCGGGGCGGTGGCGCTGATCGGGCTGCTGTGGTTCCGGCTCAAGGGCCGCCACCAGCTCGGCACGCTGCCCGAGCACATGGCGAAGCAGATGGAGGGGGAGCTGCCGTGACGGGAGCGCACATCGGGGAGGCGCCGGGCACCGGCGGCGGCGAGACGTTCGACTACGTGGTGGTCGGGGGCGGGTCCGCGGGCTGTGCGGTCGCCGCCCGGCTGTCCGAGGACCCGTCGGTCACGGTGTGCCTGCTGGAGGCGGGCCCGTCCGACGTCGGGGACCCGGCGATCCTGCGCCTCGAGGACTGGATGTACCTCCTCGACTCCGGCTACGACTGGGACTACCTCGTCGAGCCCCAGGAGCACGGGAACTCCTTCCTGCGGCACGCCCGCGCCAAGGTCCTGGGCGGCTGCTCCTCGCACAACTCCTGCATCGCGTTCTGGACCCCGCGCGAGGACCTCGACGAGTGGGCGTCCCAGGGCTGCGAGGGCTGGACGGCGGACGAGTGCTGGCCGCTGATCCGCCGGCTGGAGACCAACGACGGCCCGTGGGAGGGCCACGGCCGCTCCGGCCCGGTGAACCTCATGCAGGTTCCGCCGGACGACCCGTGCGGCGTCGCGGTGCTCGAGGCCTGCGCGGCCGTCGGGATGCCGACCGTGCGGTTCAACGAGGGCGTCACGATCACCGAGGGCGCCGGCTTCTTCCAGATCAACTCGTTCCCGGACGGCACGCGGTCGTCGGCCTCGGTCAGCTACCTGCACCCGGTCATGGGCACGCGCACGAACCTCGAGGTCCGCACCGACTCGTGGGCCGCGCGGGTGCTCTTCGACGGCACGCGCGCGACGGGCGTCGAGTACCAGCGCGGCATCGGCCCGGGCCGCCAGGTCGTGCGGGCGGCCCGCGAGGTGATCCTCTCGAACGGCGCGATCGACACCCCGAAGCTGCTGATGCTCTCCGGGATCGGGCCCGCCGAGCACCTGCGGGACTTCGGCGTGGAGGTCCTGGTCGACGCCCCCGGCGTCGGGGCCAACCTCGACGACCACGTCGAGGGCCTGGTCATGTGGGACGCGGCGCGGCCGATGGTCGAGCGCTCCACGCAGTGGTGGGAGATCGGGCTGTTCCACTGCACGCTGCCGGGGCTCGACCGGCCGGACCTGATGATGCACTACGGCTCGGTGCCGTTCGACCTGAACACCGTGCGCTGGGGCTACCCGACCACGGACAACGGCTTCTGCCTCACCCCGAACGTCACCCGCGGCCGGTCGCGGGGCACGGTGCGGCTGCGCAGCCGGGACTTCCGCGACCGCGCCCGGGTGGACCCGCGCTACTTCACCGATCCCGAGGGCCACGACATGCGGGTCATGACGGAGGGGATCCGGCTGGCCCGGCGCATCGCCGAGCAGCCCGCGCTGAAGGAGTGGGTGGCGCGGGAGCTGGCGCCCGGGCCGGAGGCGGTGCGGGACGACGAGATCGAGGACTACATCGTCAAGACGCACAACACCGTCTACCACCCGGCGTGCACGGTGAAGATGGGCCCGGCGACGGACCCGAAGGCGCCGCTGGACCCGCAGCTGCGGGTGCGCGGGGTGGAGAACCTGCGGGTGGCCGACGCGTCGGTGCTGCCCTTCCTGCCCGCGATCAACCCCAACATCACCACGATGATGGTCGGCGAGAAGTGCGCCGACCTGCTGAAGGCGAGCCGGTAGCCCGCTGCCCGGCGCCGCCGAGCCGAGCTCACCCCGCGGCGTCGAGCAGGGCGGCCAGTACCGGGTTCGTGTTGTCGGTGCGCCAGGCGAGCCCGAGCGGGCAGACGTGCTCGGTGGTCAGCGGGCGGATCACGGTCCCGGGGACGGCGAGCTCCGCGGCCGGGTCGAGGGCGAGCCCGACGCCCACGCCCGCGCCGACCAGGGACAGCAGGGTGTGGGTGTCGGGTGCCTCCTGCACCACCCGGGGCGCGAACCCGGCCTGCTGGCAGGCGGCGTCGATGGCGCCGCGCAGCACCGCCATCCGCTGCGAGGGGTAGGCGATGAAGGGCTCGCCGGCGATCGCGGCCAGATCGACGGCCTCGTCCCCGGCGAAGCGGTGCCCGGCCGGGAGGGCGAGCACCAGGGTGTTGCGGGCGATCTCCCGCACGGTGAGGCCGGTGCCGTCTACCGGCATCCGCAGCAGGGCGGCGTCGATCAGGTCCTGCCGCAGGTCCTCGGCCAGCTCGCCGCTGAAGTGCCCGGTGACCAGGGCGAGCGTCGCGTCGGGGTGCAGCGCGCGGAACCGGTGGGCGATCGCCTGGAGCTCGCGGTAGGAGCTGGAGCCGGCGAACCCGAGCCGGACGGTGCCGGTCTCGCCGGACGCCGCCCGCCGCGCCGCGGCCACGGCCTCGTCGGCCGCCGCGAGCGCCCGTCGGGCCTCGGCGAGGAACGCGGTGCCCGCCGCGGTGAGCGCGACGTGCCGGGTGTGCCGGTCGAGCAGCCGGGTCCCGACCTCCCGCTCGAGCCGGCGGATCTGCTGCGAGAGCGGGGGCTGCGACATCCGCAGCCGGGCGGCGGCGCGGCCGAAGTGCAGCTCCTCGGCGACGACGGTGAAGGCCTGCAGGTGCCGGAGTTCCATGGCGCGATTATGTCGCGGGATCGACCGAATGGGAGCGCGAATGGTCTCAGCGGCGACCGGATCGGCACGTAGGGTCCCGGAAAACACGTCGAGTGCGAAGGGGCACGACGGCATGGCGAACCCGGCGACGGGCACCACCGGATCGATGCGCCGCAAGGCCGGCATCGCGTCCTTCGTGGGCACGACGATCGAGTGGTACGACTTCTACATCTACGGCATGGCGTCCGCGCTGGTCCTGGGGCCGTTGTTCTTCCCGGACGTGTCCGACGCGGCAGGCGTGCTGGCCGCGTTCGCCACGTTCTGGGTCGGCTTCCTGGCCCGCCCGGTCGGCGGCATCGTGTTCGGCCACCTCGGCGACCGGCTGGGCCGCAAGACCGCCCTGGTCGCGACGCTGCTGCTGATGGGCCTGGCGACGCTGGGCGTCGGGCTGCTGCCGACCTACGCGCAGATCGGCGTGTGGGCGCCGGTCCTGCTCGTCGCGATGCGGCTGGTGCAGGGGCTGGCGGTCGGCGGCGAGTGGGGCGGCGCGGTGCTCATCGCGTCGGAGCACGCGTCGAAGAACCGGCGGATCCTCTACGGCGCCTTCGCCCAGCAGGGCTCGCCGGCCGGGCAGATGCTCGCCTCGGGCTCGTTCGCGCTCGCCGCGATGCTGCCCGAGGAGGACTTCCTGGCGTGGGGCTGGCGCGTGCCGTTCCTGGTGTCCGCGGCGCTGGTCGTGGTCGGGCTGGTGATCCGGCTGCGGATCGAGGAGAGCCCGGAGCTCGCGGCGCTGCGCCGCTCGGGCACCACCGCCCGCTTCCCGGTCGTCGAGCTGCTGCGCAGCGCCAAGGGCATGGTCCTGCTGGCGCTCGGCGCGTGCGCCCTGGTCGCGGCCGCCGCGTACTTCAAGAACACCTTCGCGCTCTCGTGGGCGACGACGGAGCTCGGCTTCGACCGGCAGGACTTCCTGAACGTCGTGCTGATCTCCAGCACCGTCCAGTTCCTCACCCAGCCGCTCGGTGCGGTCATGGCCACGTGGTGGAACCCGCGGAAGGTCGTGATCGCCCTGCTGCTGTGCGAGATCCCGCTGTTCCCGCTGATGTTCGCGCTGATCGGCACCGGGAGCTTCGGCCTCGCCGCGCTGGGCATGGCGCTGGCGACCTTGCCGCACACGATGTACTACGCGATGCTCGCGGGGATGCTCGCCGAGGCCTTCCCGACGCGGATGCGCTACACCGCGATCTCCCTCGCCTACGCGCTGGCCGGGACCCTGTTCGGCGGCACGGCGCCGCTGATCGGGCAGGCCCTGCTCACCGCCACGGGCTCGATCGTGCCGGTGGTGGCCTACTCCGTGGTGATCGTGCTCCTGTCGCTGGTCTGCGCCGTCGCGATCCTGCGCCGCGGTCCCGCGCCGGACGAGCCCTCCGTGCAACCGACCTTGCGGGAGGCCCGCGCGTGAGCGGCGCCCCCGGCACCGCCCTCGCCGTCCGGCTGCGGGAGCTCGCCGCCGCCGCGCCGGACGCCCCCGCGCTCACCGACGAGCACGGCCGCGTCACCCGCCGGGAGCTCGACGAGCGCTCCACCCGGCTGGCCCGCCGGTTCGCGGAGCTGGGCGTGGGGTACGGCGACTTCGTCTCGATCGCGCTGCCCAACGGGATCCGGCACGTCGAGTGCTCGCTGGCGGCGTGGAAGCTCGGGGCGGTGCCGCAGCCGCTGTCCCACCGGCTGCCGCCCGCGGAGCTCGCCGCGCTGGTGGACATCGCGGACCCGGCGCTGGTCGTGGGCCTCGACCCGGGCGACGGGCGGCCCTGGCTGACCGGGGACGAGGACCTCGCGACCGGCGACACGACGCCGCTGCCCGACGTCGTCGGACCCTCGTGGAAGGCGCCCACGTCGGGTGGCAGCACCGGGCGCCCCAAGCTGATCGTGGCGGGGCAGGAGGCGAGCGTGGAGGCCGTGCTCGCCCGCGCCCCGCTGCTGCGGATCGACCGGGACGGGGTGTTCCTGTCGACCGCGCCGCTCTACCACAACGCGCCGTACATGTTCTCGCTGATGGCGCTGCTGCAGGGGCACCACGTCGTCCTCATGGGACGGTTCGACGCCGCCCGTGCGCTCGACCTCGTGGCCCGGCACCGCGCGACCTGGCTGTACGTGGTGCCCACGATGATGGGCCGGATGCTGCGGCTGCCCGCCGCGGTCCGCGAGGCGGCGGACCTGTCGTCGCTGCGGACCGTGCTGCACGTCGGCGCGCCCTGCCCGCCGCACGTCAAGCGCGGCTGGCTGGACTGGGTGGGACCGGAGACGGTGATCGAGCTGTACTCGGGCACCGAGGCGCAGGCCAACTGCATGATCGACGGCCGGGAGTGGCTGGAGCGGCCGGGCTCGGTCGGGCGCGTGCAGCGCGGACGGATGAGCGTGCGCGGCGAGGACTTCCGCGAGCTGCCGCCCGGCGAGGTCGGCGAGATCTGGATGCGGCCGGACGGGGAGGCGACGACCTACCGGTACGTCGGGGCCGAGGCCCGCGAGCGCGACGGGTGGGAGTCGTTGGGGGACATGGGCTCCTTCGACGCCGACGGCTACCTCTACCTCGCCGACCGGCAGACCGACATGATCCTGGTCGGCGGGGCCAACGTGTACCCGGCCGAGGTCGAGTCCGCGCTGTGCGAGCACCCCGCGGTGCTCTCGGCCGCGGTGATCGGGCTGCCGGACGAGGACTACGGCAGCGTGGTGCACGGGATCGTGCAGGTCGGGGGGCCCGTCGACGGACAGGTGACCGGGGAGGAGCTGCGCGAGTTCGTGCGCGGCCGGCTCGCCCCGTACAAGGTGCCGCGGACCGTCGAGCTGACCGCCGACCCCCTGCGGGACGACGCCGGCAAGGTCCGCCGCAGCGCCCTGCGGGAGGCCCGCCTCCCGCAGGCCTCCTAGCCGCCGCCCCGGGGAGCCCGCCTCCCGCCGGCCTCCTCACCGCGCAGCGCTTCGGGCAGCACTCGCGCCGCCTCCACCAGGCTCGGCCCGTACCAGGTCAGCAGCCGCCCGCTGACCAGCACGGACGGGGCGGTGAAGGCCTCGGGGCCGTCGTCGGCGGTGAAGAGGTACGGCTCGTCCGGCAGCACCACGAGATCGTGCGCGGGCAGGTCGGCCGGGTCGAACCGCGGGTAGCGCCCGGGGGAGTCGGCCAGGACGTTGTCCACGCCGAGCCGGGCGAGCACCGCGCCGGTGAAGGTGTCCGAGCCGCAGGCCATCCACGGCCTGCGCCAGATCGGCACCACGGCGCGGCGCCGTTCGGCCGGCTCCGGGAGGGCGGCCCACAGCCGGCGGGCCTCGGCGAGCCACGCCGGCTCGTCGAACCCGCAGGCGGCGAGCATGCGGCCGAGCGAGTCCAGGCCGCCGTCGACGGTCCGGATGTCGGTGACGTAGACGGCGAGCCCCGCGTCGCGCAGCCGCTGCAGGTCGCCGGGCTTGTTCTCCTCCTGGTTGGCCAGCACCAGGTCCGGCTCGAGCGCGACGATCGCCTCGACGTCCGGGTTCTTGGTGCCGCGCACCCGCGGCACGTCGAGGTCCCCGGGGTGGGTGCACCAGTCCGTGGCGGCGACGAGCCGGGAGACGTCCGTGGCCCCGACCGCCTCGGTCAGCGAGGGCACGATCGACGCGATCCGCTCGACCTTCGCCGGTACGTCGACCTCGCGGCCCTCGTCGTCGATCACCATGGGTCCCACCGTCTCACGTCGCGAACAGCGGTGTCGTGTGGTTGCGGACGAACTCACGGAACGCCCGCGCGGGCGCGCTCGCCCGGCGCTCCCGGGACCGGACGAGTCCGATCACGCGGATCGTGCGGGGACGCGTCACCGGCAGCTCGACGACGCCCGGTGGCGGCCCGTGGTGCGACATCGGCACCAGCGCCACCCCCAGGCCCGCCCGGACGAACCCGCGGACCGTCGCGGAGTCCCCCGACTCGAAGGCCAGCCGCGGGGTGAAGCCCGCGTCGCGGCACCAGCGGTCGACCGCGGCCCGCAGGCCGTTGCCGGGCAGGAAGCCGATGAACCGCTCGGCGGCGGCGTCGGCGAGGGGGAGCCCGTCGCGGCGCTCCGCGAGCGGATGGTCGGCGGGGACCGCGAGCCGCAGCTCCTCCTCGCCCAGGGGGTCCGCGGTGAACGCGGCCTCCTCGGGCAGGGGAGAGGTGAGCGCGAGATCGGCGGCGCCCTCCCGGATCCACTGCAGCAGCGTGTGGTGCGGGGCCTGGAGCAGGTCGAACCGGATCCCCGGTTGCACCGCCCGGAACTCGCCGACCAGTCGCGGGACGACCTCGGTGCCCAGCGTGGGCAGGAACGCGAGCGTGATCCGTCCCTGCACGCTGTCGACCTCGCCGGCCAGCTCGCGGGCGCCGGTGGCGAGCTCGGCGAGGGAGCGCTCGGCGTAGCGCAGCAGCAGCCGGCCCTCGCGCGTGAGCCGCACGGTGCGGCCGCTGCGGACGAACAGCGAGGCACCGAGCTCGCGCTCCAGGCGGGCGATGCCGCGCGACAGTGTGGACTGCGGCACACCAAGCTCGTCCGCGGCGTGCGTGACGTGCTCGGCCCGCCCCACGGCGACGAACCAGCGCAACCGGGGTGCGAGCGCGGTCAGGACCACCGACTCATCCATTACTGCATCATCGCACCCGATCAGATGCATTGGACGCATGCTGGGCCTGGTCGTACGGTCGGTAGCGATGACAACGACCGCCCCTGCCGCCGCCCCGTCCGCCGCCCTCGGTCACGAGCGCGGCAGCCCGGGCTACCGCCGCCTCGGGCTGGCGATGTGGTGCACCGGGCTGGCGACGTTCGTGCTGGTCTACGCGGTGCAGGGGCTGCTGCCCACGCTCGCCGACGAGTTCGGCGTCTCGTCGGGGACCTCGAGCCTGGCGCTGTCGGCGACCACGCTCACCCTTGCGCTCGCGATCGTCCCGTTGTCCGCGGTGGCCGAGGCCTGGGGCCGCGCCCGCGTGATGACGGTCGCGCTGGCCGGGTCGGCGGTCCTCGGCGTGCTCGCCCCGCTCGCGCCGACCTTCGGAGCGCTCGTCGGGATCCGTGCGCTGCAGGGGATCGCGCTGGCCGCGCTGCCGGCACTGGCCATGTCCCATGTGACCCGCGAGGTCGCGCCGCGGCACCTCGGCGGCGCCGTCGGTCTGCTCATCGCCGGCAACACCATCGGCGGGCTCTCCGGGCGGCTCATCGCCACCGCGGTCGCCGACGTCGCGGGCTGGCGGCTCGCACTGCTGGCCGTCGGGCTGGTGTCGCTGGCGTGCACCGTCGCCTTCCGGCTGCTGCTGCCGCCGTCGGTCGCGCCGGCCGCTCCGCGCGTCCGACTCGGCGAGCTCGGCGGGCCGATCCTGCGGCACCTGCGCGACCCGGGCCTGCTGTGCCTGTTCGGCATCGGCTTCCTGCTGATGGGCTCGTTCGTGACCGTCTACAACTACCTGGGCTTCCGGCTGCTGCGCGCCCCGTTCGGGCTGCCCGCGGCGCTGGTCGCGCTGATCTTCCTCGGGTACCTCGCCGGATCCTACGCGTCGACGGCGGCGGGCCGGCTCGGGGACCGGTTCGGCCGCCGGAAGGTCATGTGGATCGGCACCGTGGTCGCGGTCGCCGGGGCGTGGGTCACCGTGCCGGCCTGGCTGCCGACGGTCCTGGCCGGGCTGCTCCTGGTCACGGTCGGGTTCTTCGCCGGGCACTCGCTGGCCAGCAGCTGGGTGGGCCGCCGCTCGTCCATGCTGGCCGAGGGCTCGCCGGGCATCGCCTCGTCGCTCTACCTGTTCGGCTACTACGCGGGCAGCAGCGTCGGCGGCACCGTCGGCGGGGTGGTGTTCGACCACGCCGGCTGGACCGGGGTCGTCGGCTACCTCACCGTGCTGCTCGCCGGCGCGCTCGCCCTGGCCCTCACCCTGCGGCGGATCCCGACTCCGGCCTGACGTACTCCCGGTCGTAGGACCGCGCCGGCTGCCCGGCCAGGACGCGCCGGACGTCGTCGCCCGCGTGCCACCCGGACTGCATCGCCACCTCGGCGACGCCGGGCAGGTTGTCGAGGCTCATGACGTCGCCGACCACGCGGATCTCCGGATGGCCCGCGACGGTGAGGTCCGGCTCGACGGGGATCCGGCCCCGCCGCTCCTGCGTGCCGCCGCTGTTCCCGCTCCTACCCTCGATGAGCGAACGGCGCTCTCGCTCACCAGGAATGAGCGAGAGCGCCGTTCGCTCACGGGATCACCAGGTCTTGGCCAGCTCCCGTGCCCGGGCGTGGGCGGCCTGCCGGGCCGTGTCCGCGTCCGCGGTGACGAGGTTCGGGCGGAAGTGGATCTCCTCGACCTCCTCGATCCCGGCCCAGTGCAGCCAGTCGGTGAAGAAGGTGGACTGGAAGTCGCGGCCGAAGGCCGGTCCGCGGCCGGGGCCGTAGACCGCGCTGGTGTAGACCACGGCGGCCTTCTTCCCCTGCAGCAGCCCGGTGTACCCCCGTTCCGGGTCGAAGCCGAACACCAGACCGGGTTGGCTGATCACGTCGATCAGCTGTTTGAGCACGTAGGGCACGCCGGCGTTCCACATCGGGACACTGAACAGGTAGCGGTCGGCCGCGTCGAACCGGCGGAACTCGGCGACAGCCGCGGACCACGCCGCCGCGCCCTCGCCCTCGGGCTCCCGGCCGGCGAACACCTCCATCTTCGCCGCGGCCGCCGGGGGGCCGAAGGCGGGCAGCGTGCCGTCCCACAGGTCGCGATGGGTGATCTCGGCCCCGGGGTGCGTCTCGGCGTAGACGTCCAGGAACGTGCTCGCGATCGCGAGGGACTCGGAGGCGGCACCGCGGGGCGAGGCGGCGACGTGCAGCAAGCGGGCCATCGGGAGCTCCTTCGGTTGTAGTGCGTGCGCACGCACATAGTAGACACGATGCGTGCGCACGCACAAGCTATGCTGCCCGGATGGAACCGGACGACGCGGGCGTGGCGGCCTGGGCCGCGCTCCTGCGGACCCACGCCGCGGTGCTCCGCGAGCTGGAGCGCGACCTGGAGCGCGCCCAGGGCATGCCGCTGACCTGGTACGACGTGCTGCTCGAGCTCAACTCGGCGCCCGAGCGCCGGCTGCGGATGCAGGAACTGGGGGAGCGGGCGGTGGTGTCGCGCTCCCGGGTGAGCCGGATTGTCGACGAGCTGGCGCGGGCGGGTCTCGTCGTGCGCGAGCAGGACCCGGCCGACCGGCGCGGGAGCTGGGCGGTCCTCACGCCCGCGGGGCGGGAGCGCCTGCGCGCCGCGGCGCCGGGCTACCTCGACGGGATCGCGAGGCACTTCGCCGACCACCTCACGCCGGAGGAACGCGACACGATCGCGGCCGCCCTGCAGCGCGTCCTCGCCGCCCACACGCGGTGAGCGAACGGCGCTCTCGTTCACGAGGAATGAGCGAGCGCGCCGTTCGCTCATCTCGGGGCTCGGGGCTCGGGGCTGACATGGACGTCGCCCCGCACTGACCAGGTGCGGGGCGACGCGGGTGTGGGCGGGCGAACCGGCTACATGTTGCGCCGGTACTGGCCCCCCACCTCGAAGAAGGCGTCCGTGAGCTGCCCCAGCGAGCAGACCCGGGCGGCCTTCATCAGCTCGTCGAACACGTTGCCCTCGCCGGTCGCGACGTCCTGCAGCCGGCGGATCGCCTGCTCGGCCTCGGACTTGTGCCGACCCTGGAAGTCCGCCAGCCGGTCGAGCTGGGACTTCTTCTCGGCCTCGGTGCCGCGGGCGAGCTCGATCTCCTGCGGCTCCTCGTCGTCCGCCCCCGGCTTGCGGAAGGTGTTCACGCCGACGATCGGGAGCGTGCCCTCGTGCTTGCGGTGCTCGTAGAGCATCGACTCGTCCTGGATCTTGCCCCGCTGGTAGCCGGTCTCCATGGCGCCCAGGACGCCGCCGCGCTCGGCGATCCGGTCGAACTCGGCGAGCACGGCCTCCTCGACCAGGTCGGTGAGCTCGTCGACGATGAACGACCCCTGCAGCGGGTTCTCGTTCATCGACAGGCCCCACTCGCGGTTGATGATCAGCTGGATCGCCATCGCACGCCGCACCGAGGACTCGGTCGGGGTGGTGATCGCCTCGTCGTAGGCGTTGGTGTGCAACGAGTTCGCGTTGTCGTAGAGCGCGCAGAGGGCCTGCAGCGTGGTCCGGATGTCGTTGAAGTTCATCTCCTGCGCGTGCAGGGACCGGCCCGACGTCTGGACGTGGTACTTCAGCTTCTGCGAACGCTCGTTGGCGCCGTACTTCTCCCGCATCGCCACGGCCCAGATCCGTCGCGCGACCCGGCCGATGACCGTGTACTCGGCGTCCATGCCGTTGGAGAAGAAGAAGGACAGGTTGGGCGCGAAGTCGTCGATGTCCATGCCGCGCGCCAGGTAGCTCTCCACGAACGTGAAGCCGTTGGACAGCGTGAACGCGAGCTGGCTGATGGGGTTCGCCCCGGCCTCGGCGATGTGGTAGCCGGAGATCGAGACGGAGTAGAAGTTCCGCACCTTGTGCTGGATGAACCACTCCTGGATGTCGGCCATCATCCGGAGCGAGAACTCGGTGGAGAAGATGCAGGTGTTCTGGCCCTGGTCCTCCTTGAGGATGTCGGCCTGCACCGTGCCGCGGACGTTGGCGTAGGCGAAGGCGGTCAGCTCCTCGCGCTCGGCCTCGTCGGGCTCGCGGCCCTCCTCCTCGCGGAACTTCTCGACCTGCTGGTCCACCGCGGCGTTGAGGAAGAACGCCAGGATCGTCGGCGCCGGGCCGTTGATCGTCATCGACACCGACGTGGTGGGCGAGCAGAGGTCGAAGCCGGCGTACAGCTCCTTCATGTCGTCGAGCGTCGCGATCGAGACGCCGGACGTGCCGACCTTGCCGTAGATGTCCGGGCGGGTGTCCGGGTCGTGCCCGTAGAGGGTCACCGAGTCGAACGCCGTGGACAGCCGCTTGGCGTCCGAGTCCTCGGACAGGTACTTGAACCGGCGGTTGGTGCGGAACGGGTCGCCCTCGCCGGCGAACATGCGGGCCGGGTCCTCGCCCTCCCGCTTGAACGGGAACACACCGGCGGTGAACGGGAACTTCCCGGGCAGGTTCTCCCTGCGCAGGAAGCGCAGCAGCTCGGCGTCCTCGGTGTAGCGCGGCAGCGCCACCCGCGGGACCTTGTTGCCCGACAGCGTCTCCCGGGTCAGCTGGGTGCGCAGCTCCTTGTCGCGCACCTTCACCACGAGCTCGTCGCCGGAGTAGTCCTCGACGACCTGCGGCCAGGTGTCGATCAGCTGCGCGGCCTCCGCGGAGAGGTCCTGCTCGGCCTTCTGCAACGCCTCGTCGACCGAGTCGCCGACGAGCTCCTTCGCGGTGCGCAGGTGCTGGCGGACGCGGGCGTTCGTGGCCTCGGACTCCGTGTCCTCGTGGTAGCCGCGGACGGTCTCCGCGATCTCGGCGAGGTAGCGCACCCGCTCCGGCGGGATCACCGCGGCGTACTCGGTGGAGGTCTTGCGGTCCACCTTCGGCAGCCGGCCCTCGTGCAGCGTCAGGCCGTTCTCGGTCAGCAGCGCACCGAGCTTCTGGTACAGCGCGGTCACGCCGTCGTCGTTGAACGTGGCGGCGGAGGTGCCGTAGACCGGCATGTCCTCCCAGCTCTCGCCGAACGCGTCCCGGTTGCGCACGAGCTGGCGCCCGACGTCCCGGCGCGCGTCCTCGGCGCCGCGGCGCTCGAACTTGTTGATCGCCACGACGTCGGCGAAGTCCAGCATGTCGATCTTCTCGAGCTGCGACGCGGCGCCGAACTCCGGCGTCATCACGTACAGCGAGCGGTCGACGAACGGGACGATGCCGGCGTCGCCCTGGCCGATGCCCGGGGTCTCGACGACGACCAGGTCGAACCCGGCCGCCTTGAGCACCGAGATCACGTCGCCGAGGTTCTCGGGGATCACGCCGTCGTTGCCGCGGGTGGCCAGCGAGCGGAAGTAGACCTGGTCGCCCTTGAGCGCGTTCATCCGGATCCGGTCGCCGAGCAGCGCTCCGCCGCCCTTGCGCCGGGTCGGGTCCACGGCCAGCACCGCGATCCGGAGCTTGTCCTCCTGGTCGAGGCGGAAGCGGCGGACCAGCTCGTCCGTCAGCGAGGACTTGCCGGAGCCGCCGGTGCCGGTGATGCCCAGGACCGGGACCTGCTTCTCGGAGGCCTTGACCCGCTCCAGCACGTCGGCCGGCAGCGCGCCGGACTCGGCGAGGGTCAGGGCCCGGGCCAGGGTGGCGGTCTCGCCGGTGAACACCCCGTCGTACGACGCCGGGGGCTCGGCCGCGAGATCGGTGTCGCACTCGCGGATCATCAGGTTGATCATGCCCGGCAGGCCGAGGCGCTGGCCGTCATCCGGGGAGAAGATCCGCGAGACGCCGCGGGAGTGCAGCAGCTCGATCTCCTCGTGGACGATCACGCCGCCCCCGCCGCCGTACACCTTCACGTGCCCGGCGCCGCGCTCGCGCAGCAGTTCGACCAGGTAGGAGAAGTACTCGACGTGCCCGCCCTGGTACGAGCTGATGGCGACGCCCTGCACGTCCTCCTGGATCGCCGCGGTGACGACCTCGTCGACCGAGCGGTTGTGACCCAGGTGGATCACCTCGGCGCCCTGCCGCTGCAGGATGCGCCGCATGATGTTGATCGCCGCGTCGTGCCCGTCGAACAGGCTCGCGGCCGTCACGAAGCGGATCGGGTTCTTCGGGACGTAGAGCTCGCTGTCACCCATGGATCGGACCTCCTGCACGACGACGTACCCCGCACATTTAGTTTGACATCCTAGTATCGGACGTACAAGAGATCGCGATGTGACGTCGGTCGGACGCGTTACCGCAGGTCAAATCAGGTCGTGAGCGCGAACTGACGCTCTAGGAGGCTGCTGAAAAGGTCGCGGCGTGGGTTCGGGTGTTGATCTCGCCCGGCTGGCAGGCTGGGCGGGTGCAGGGTCGGTCTGATCCGCAGCGTGAGCTGCTTGATGTCGAGTCCG
>NZ_JBEZDN010000084.1:0-33986 GCF_040648315.1 Pseudonocardia sp. NPDC049154 | reverse complement strand
CCCCCCCCACCCCCCCCCCCCCCGCGCGCCCCGCCGGGCCCCGCGGGGGGCGCGGCCGCGCGCGGGGGGCCCTCCCCGCCCCCGGACCGGGGAGCCCCCGCCCCCGCCCGAGCTCGGGGCGGAGGCGGGGCCTTCCGCGTCGGGTCCTCGGCCCACCGACAGCCCCTTTCGCGGAGACTTCTCTAAAGTATACTTATAGGATGACAGCGACGACGCTCTCACTGGTCGGCAGGATCGCCTGGCAGGCCCGGACCCGACCGTCGGCCACCGCCCTCATCGACGATGCGGGCAGCGTCGGCTTCGCCGAACTGTGGGAGGTCGCGCAGCAGGTCGCGGGCGCGTTGCGAGTAGCGGGCCTCCGACCGGGAGACCGGGTCGCACTGGCCCTGCGACCCTCCGCGGGGTACGTCGCACTCGTCCTCGGGGCCATGGCCGGAGGGCAGGTGCCGGTGCCGGTCAACACCCGGCTGACCCCGCCCGAGGTGGCCGGATTTCTCGAGCCCCTCGATCCCGCGCTCGTGCTCGCAGATCCCGCGCACGCCGATCTCGCGGCCGCCCCGGGCAGGCCTTTCCGGATCCTGGAGCGGGCCGAGGAGCCAGGCCCGCTCGCCGCCCGCGTCGAACCGGTGCGCGGCGCTCTGCACCACCACCCGTCGGCCGGCGACGCGCCCGCGATCGCCTTCCCCACGGGCGGGACCACGGGCCTGCCGAAGGGGGCGGTGTACACCCACGAGCGGCTGTGGCTGTTCGCGAACTCCGCCGCGGCGGCCCGTCCCGCTGTGTCCGCCTGGGACCCGCCCGGAACTCACCAGGAGCTGTACTTCAGCCCCTTCTTCCACGTGTCGCTCTGCACCGGCCTGCTCACCACGCTGTTCAGCGGCGGCACCGTCCGGATCATGCCGGCGTTCGATACGGGCGGCGCCCTGGCTCACATAGCAGCGGGCGCGACCCAGCTGATGGGTTCGCCGACGATGTTCGTCGCGCTCCGCACTCATCCCGACTTCACGCGGACGGACCGCTCGGGCGTCGAGCTGGTGATCTTCGGATCCACGCACGCCACCCCGGAATTCGTCGACCGGCTGCGCGAGGACTACCCGAACGCCCGGCTGCGGTACGGCTTCGGCGCCACCGAGTACGGCCCGGTCGCCGCGATGACCCACGAGGACATGCTGGCCGGCCGACTGTCCGGGGTCGGGCGTGCCTACCCGGACGCGGACATCCGCATCCTCGATCCGGAGGGCCGCGAGCTCGGCGTCGGCGAGGTCGGCGAGATCACGGTTCGCTGCGCATGGCACGCTGTGGCCTACTGGGGACGTCCAGAAGAGTCCGCCGCCACCTTCACCCCCGACGGCGTGCGGCTCGGCGACCTGGGCCACCTCGACGCCGACGGCTGGCTCACGATGGACGGGCGACTGAAGGAGATGATCATCTCCGGCGGCGAGAACGTGTTCCCCGCGGAAGTGGAGAGCGCCCTCGACGGACATCCGGCGGTCGCCGAGATCTGCGTGTACGGCGCGGCGGACGAGTACTGGGGCGAGCGCGTCGAGGCGGCCGTCGTGCTGCGGCCCGGTGCCCGGTTGGAGCTCGAGGAGCTCCGGGCGCACGGACGGAACCGACTCGCCTCGTACAAGCTGCCGAAGGCGCTGCGGATCGTCGACGCGCTGCCGATCACCCCCAACAACAAGCCGGACCGTCGAGCCTTGCGCGCGGCCGCCCAGGTCGTTGCTTGACCTGCGTGAAAGCTCCCACTGAGTATACTGTATGAGGCTGCGGTGGAGGAGAATGCCCTCATGCACACCGAGTCAGGGATCGCGCGACAGTTGTCAACGGCGCTGCCCGACGCCCATGCCCGGATGCTCGCCCGGGAGTTCGCAGCCGCGCCGGTCGAGGGCGGGGTGGGCGTGGTCCCGACGCTGCTCGAGCACGGCCGGGTGGCCCTCGAGGTCTCGAGCGTGCCCGGGCCCGGGCTCCTCCCCCGGCTCGCCATCGCCGTCGACATCGCCATCGGCGTGGCCGTCCACCGGGGCACCCCCGAACCGAGCGCGGGCCCGACGCTGGAGCTCCGGCTCGACATGCTCGCCGAGCCGGCCGCCTCCAGCGTCAGGCTCCGGCTCGAGGGCGAGTACCTCAGCCACTCCGGAGGCGCCGGGACGGCGCGGGTGACGGTCCAGGACACCACCGGGGCCGCCGTGGCGCACGCAGTGGGGACCATGGTGGTCGAGGCCCCCGTTGCGGACCGCGACGCACGGCTCACCCGCTTCGTCGACATCCCACCGCTCGACGCCGACCGGCTCGTCGCCGACGTCTTCGCAGCGCCCGGCGACGTACGGACGGTCCGGCTCCCCGTCCATGCCTCGCTCTCCAACCTGCGCGGCTCGGTGCACGGCGGGGTCGTCCTCGCCCTCGGCGGCCTCGCCCAGGAGCGCGCGGTCGGAGGCCCGAACCGGATCCGGTCCACCACCGTGGACTACCTGCGCCCCCTACCGACCCAGGGCACGGTCGAGTGCCGGACGGAGACAGTCCGCAGTGGGCGGCGCTTCCGCACCCTGCGCAGCGAGCTCCTGCTCCCCGACGGCCGCATTGGCGCGATCGTCACCACGACCCGCGAGCTCCTGTAGGGGCGCGTCCGACGGATCCGGCCGCCCGGGGCCGCCACGACCGCGAAAGCCCGACACACGAGCGCACCCGGCCGACGGAGACCGACGGCCGGGTGCGGTGTCCTCCGTTGCTACCGAGCGGCGCCACGCTCCCGGAGCCCCGCGATGGTGTCCGCGGGGGTCCCGACCGCGGCCAGGAGTTCGTCGGTGTGCTCGCCGAGCAGCGGTGCGTGCCGGTGCGCGACCGGGGCCGCGCCCTCCACCCGGACGAGGCGGGCGAGCTCACGCACGGTCCCGCGCGTCGGGTGGGCGGAGACGCCGACCCTGCCGGTCTGGTGGTTGTGCTCGTCCTTCAGGAACGCTGCGTCGTTCTTCGGAACGGGCACGGCTGCGGGCACACCCGCGTTGCGCAGCTCGGTGAGCAGTGCCTCCGTGGGTCGGAGGGCGATCGCGTCCGCAAGGTCGCCGGCCAGCGCGAAATCGTTCTCCGCGCGGTCGGCGGTCGTGGCGTAGCGCGGATCGCCCAGCAGATCGATCCCGAGGACCTTCTGCAGGCCGTCGAGCCGGTCCTCGCCGACCGAAAGGCAGATCCACCCGTCGGCGGTCTCGTAGAGCCGGTCCAGCGCCCCGATGCCGAACTCCAGGGTGTCCAGCTTCCCGGCTCCGAGCACGGTGCCGTCCGCCTGCCGGACGATGTGCGCGACGTGCGTCATCGTCGCGTTGAGCTGCGGGTGCTCGAGGTACTGGCCTTTCCCGGAACGCCTGCGGTGCAGCAGCCCCATCAGCATCCCCACGGCCCCGACGAGCCCGTTGCCAGGGTCCTCGTTGCCGACCGGGAACAGTGGCTCGTTGAAGAGGCCGGCCACCTCGAAGTTGACCCCGACGTATCCGGAGACCAACGGCGCGAAGCTCTGCCGCTGGATCGACGGACCGGACGATCCCCATCCCGGCGAGTAGGCATAGACGACCTCGGGGTTGACGGCCTTGACGTCTTCGTAGCCGAGGCCCATCCGCTCGGCCGCCCCCGGGCGGAGGTTGTGCTGTACCACGTCCGCCCATGCCGCGAGGCGCAGGGCCGCCGCCCGCGCGTCCGGATCCTTGGTGTTCAGCGCGATGGCCCGCTTGTTGGCCTGCGCCGAGCCGAACGGCCGGTCCAGCCCGCGCAGCTGGTCCCCGACCGGCGGTTCCAGCTTCACCACGTCCGCACCCAGGTCGGCCAGCAGCCGGGAGCCGTACGGCCCGGCGTAGAAGGCGCCGAAGTCCAGCACCTTCACCCCCGCCAGCAGCGGGCGGTCCGGCTGCGGGTCCGGGTTGGGCACCGACCATGCCTCGGCCGACCGCCACGCAGGTACATCGACGACCGCGGCCGGAACCGGGTCCGCATGCGGGGTCAGGGCGAACCGGGCTGGGGGCGCGACCTGCTCAACGCTGCCCAACATCGGATCGTCGATCCGCAGGACCATCCGGTTGTGGATCGCTTGCGGGGAGTCGAACACCTCGCCGGGACGGAGCTCCGGGATGGCGCACACGTCCGCGGTCTCCAGCGCCTCGAGCCACGCCGCGCGTGGACGGGTCTTGAAG
The DNA here is from genome assembly GCF_040648315.1 of Pseudonocardia sp. NPDC049154. Taxonomy (NCBI): domain Bacteria; kingdom Bacillati; phylum Actinomycetota; class Actinomycetes; order Pseudonocardiales; family Pseudonocardiaceae; genus Pseudonocardia; species Pseudonocardia sp. NPDC049154. Next base: position 29,808 of record NZ_JBEZDN010000084.1, on the reverse strand, counting down.
ATGGCGGGGACGTCCTCGGCGAGGATGCGCGCCTGCTCGGGGCTGAGCGGGTGGGCGGGCTCGGGCGGCGGGACCGGTGGAAAGTGCTCGGACAGTCCGAGCACCTCCATCAGCCTCCCGAAGGCGCCGACGGCGCCGGTGTGCACCCCGAGGTACTCCCCGTCCCCGCACTCCAGGGCCTGGGACAGCAGCCTGCGCGTCCCGGCCCCCTGCCAACCCTTGCTGACCTCGTCGACCGCCCAGAGCATCGACAGGTACGACAACGCACCGTCGAACAATGAAGTCTCCACCGTGCGGCCGAGCCCGTCCTCGTCACGCCGGTGGAGCGCGCCGAGCGTGCCGACGACGGCGAGGTAGGCCGCACCGATCCCGGCGAACGGCAGGCCCTCGTAGATGGGACCCTCGCGCACTCCGACCTGCTCCCCCATCGTGCCCACCAGGGCGTGGACGAGGGACTCGTGGCCCGCGACGCCGGCATACCGGTCGTCCGGACCGAACCCGCTGATGGTGCAGGCGACCAGGCGCGGGTGTCGCCCCACGATCTGGGCGGAGCCGAGGCCGAAGCGCTCCGGCACCCCGGCCGACCAGCTCGTGACGAACACGTCCGCCCCGTCCAGCAGGGACTCGACGGTCGCGCGCCCCGCCTCCTCGCGGAGGTCGAGGCGGACGATCCGCTTGCCCCGGTTGAACACGGAGTACTCGACGGCGAGGGCCTCGGCGTACCGGTCCCCCGTCGGCGGTTCGATCCGGATCACGTCCGCGCCGTAGTCCGCCAGCAGCCCGGCGGCGCGCGGGCCCGCCGTACCGGTGGTCCAGTCGACGACCCGCAGGCCGTCCAGTGGCCCAGCCATCGTCCGACCCCCTCTCAGATGATCTTCTCGGCGGCGAGCTCGTCGAGCTCGGCCTCCGCGATCCCGACCTCGGCCAGGATCTCGCGGGTGTGCTCGCCCAGCCGCGGGGCGGGATGCCGGACCCGATACGGCTGACCCGCCACCTTCCCGGCCTCGCCGATGTAGGTGAACGCGCCGAATGCGGGATGCTCGCCCTCGTGGATCACGCCGCGGGTCCGCAGGTGCGGGTCCTCGGCGGCCTCGTTGATGGACCGGTACGCGGGCCCCATCGGGATGTCCCGCTCGGCGGCCAAGGCCACCCAGTCCGCCAGGTTCCGCGAGGCGAAGATCTTCTCGAGCTCCGCGTACTCCTTCTCGGGGTCGTTGCCCCACCCGACCGGGCCGCCGCTGTTCGGGTCGCCCCCCACGAGATCCGGCCGGTCGACGGCGAGGCAGAAGTTCCGCCAGAACTTCGGCTCGATCCCGCAGAACAGGACGACCTTGCCGTCCTTGGTCTCGTAGAACTCGTACCGGGAGCCCTTGGCCTGCCCGTCCTTGCCGCTGGCCGGCATCGTGCGCGTGTCGGCGATGCGGTGGTAGTTCAGGGCGTAGGTCGCCGCGATCCAGCCCTGCGCGATGACGCCGTCCGGACCGGCCACGTCGATGAACGCGCCCTCCCCGGTTGTCGCCCGCTGGGTCAGCGCCGCGACGGCATGCAGGGCGGCGTGCACCGCGCCCGCAGCCGTGCCGTCGCCGCCCGTCTCCAGGCCCCGCATCGGGGCGTCCGACTCCACCGGCACGAGGCGGCCGTTCGCGCCGCGTGCGGTGGGGTTGGCGCCCGCCAGGGCGTTCATCATCTGCCCGTGGGTCGGGATGGCGGCATAGGGACCGTCCGCCCCGTAGCCGGTGTACTGGCAGTAGATGATGTCCGCCTTGCGCTCGCGCTGCGCCTCGTAGCCGACACCGAGCTTGTCCATCGCGCCCGCGATGTTGCCGTCGACGAAGATGTCCGCCGTGGCGAGCAGCTTCCAGAACGCCTCCTTGCCCCGCTCGTCCCGCAGGTCGAGCGTGACACTGCGCTTCTGCCGGTTGACCTGCACGTGCGCCGGCGAGTGGTGGGGGACGATCTGGCCGAGGAAGTCCCTCAGGTAGTCCCCCTGGAACGGGCTCTCGATCTTGATCACGTCCGCGCCGAGGTCACCCAGGATGGCCCCGACGGTGTCGCCGTTGAAAAGGGTGGCGGACTCGATCACCCGCACACCCTTGAGCAGATCGCTCACGCGGCCCCTGCCTTCTCGTCCTTCTTCGGCCAGTTGTAGAGCTTGCGCGCGTTCGCGTTGGTGACCAGATCGATCTCGTGGTCGGTGAGGTCCGCGGTCAACCGCTTCATCACGTCCTGCGAGTGCGGCCACATTGTCTCGACGTGCGGGAAGTCCGACTCCCACAGGATCCGGTCGACGCCGATGTGGTCCCGCAGCTTGAGGCCGACGCTGTCGTCGACGAAGGCGCCGTACATGTTGCGCTTGAACAGCTCGGAGGGCTTCAGGTCGTCCAGTCCCGACCACATACGGTGCCGCTCCCACATGCGGTCGCAGCGCTCGAGCTGCGCGGGGATCCAGCCCAGGCCGCCCTCGGAGAACACCATCTGCAGGTTCGGGAACTTCCGCAGGACCGGAGCCTCCAGCATGCCCACCATGCCGATCGCGGCGCTGGCCTGCGCCAGCATGATCGTCACGTGGAAGGGTGCGTCCTTGGCCGGGCTCTGCATGGTGCCGCTGGTCCCGATGTGCATGTTGCAGGCCAGGCCGGTCTCCTCCAGCGCCTGCCACACCGGGTCCCAGTGGTCGGTGAAGTAGGACGGCAGACCCAGCGGATCCGGGGTCTCCGGGAAGGTGATGCAGCGGGCGCCGCGCGCGGCCATGCGGCGGATCTCGTCCGCCCCCTTCTGCGGGTCCCAGAGCTGGGTGATGATCATCGGGATGTAGAGGTCCGGCGCGGCGGCGCACCACTCGTCGATCAGCCAGTCGTTGTAGGCCTTGACGCAGAGGTCGGCCATCTCCTTGTCCTGGAAGCCCAGGAACAGGGTGCCCGCGAACCGCGGGAGAGTCGGGAAGCAGACGGTCCCGACGACGCCGTCCAGCCGCATGTCCTCGGCCCGGGCCACCGGGTCCCAGCAGCCCTGGATCATGTCGGAGTAGCGGACCGGGTCCATGTCCCACTCCTCCTGCGGCCGCCCGGCGACCGCGTTGAGGCCCATGGTGTCGACCCGGTTGCCCTCGTAGTACCAGAACTCGCGCCCCTCCTCCTCGACCACGTGCGGGCACTGGTCGTGGTACTTGCTGGGGAGGCGGTCGACCCAGACGCGGGGCGGCTCGATGATGTGGTCGTCGACGCTGATCAGTTCGTACTGCACGGGTGTCCTCCTTGTCACCGTGGGTGCCGGCGAATGTGATCGGCCACCGGCGGGCCTACGCCTGTCGAGGCGGACTCAGTACCTCGGCTCGCGGCGCGCGACGATCCGGTCGATCGCCGACTCCAGGGCGACGACGCGGCTCTGCACCGCCTGCAGTCGGGCGCGGTCCGCGCCGCCGTCCGCCCCCACGAGCTTCTCCTCCTCGGCGCGTAGCTCCTCGATCTCGTCGAAGAACCGCGCCGCGGCCTCCTGATGCGTCAGGAGGTCCATGTCCTCCGCCACCGGGTCGTGTTCCGGGCGGCTTCCCTCGGGCCACAGCTGGGACGTCGTCATCCCCTGCCTCCGTTCTCCGTCGGGCACCATCGCCCGTCGTGCGGCCTGGTCTCGAGCGGGCTAGGGACGCCCCGTTCAAGGTGCACTCAACCTAAAACAGGATATGTTTGGAGTGCAAGGGGTCACACCGACTTCGTGGCGTCGATCGAGGAGCGAAGACTCAGCGGCCCGCCCTGATCCGTCGGTCGAGCCACTCCACGGTCGAGGCGAAGTGGTCAGGGGCCGCGCGGTCCATCGTCAGGTCGTGCCCGGCGCCCGGCACGACCTGCACCTCGACCTGCGCCTCCGGCGACCACAGCGCCCGCTCCGACTCGACCTGGGCCGTTCCGCACCTGACGGCACAGAACGGCAGGTCACGCTCACCCACGGCGACGAGCGCAGGCACCGTGAGCATGCCGATCCCTGCTGCCACCAGAGCGGCGTAGTTCGGCAGCCCTGGTCCCAGCTCGGCGAGCGTCGACGTGCTCTTGGTCTGCTCGTCGAGGGAGACGGCGGCGAGTTCGGCCGTATCGGAGTGGAACGCCGTGCGACGCATTCCGGCCGGCGTCGTCGTGTAGCCGAAGGGCGCGCGACCGCGCCACCGGGCGTCGAGCTCCACAGGGACCTGCGTGGAGACCAGCGCCGCGGGCAGGCCCACCGGATTCGGGGTGTGCAGGAACCCGGTCACCACGACCCCGTCGACGTCGCGGTGCCGGACGGCCTCGTCCAGCATGATCAGCGAACCGAGGGAGTGGCCCGCGGTGACGACCCGGGCGTGCGGTCCGATCGTGCCGCTCCCTCGCCGCGCGGTTCCGACGAGCTGCGACAGCACGCTGGAGTGCGCCTCCAGGGTCACCTCCGCGGCCGGCGGGCGGTCGCTCTCCCCCGTCCCGGTGCGGTCGTAGAGCAGGACGGCGTACCCGGCCGCCACCATGGCCCGCGTCCACGAGTAGGCGTCCGGGCGGTACCCGACGTCCCAGTAGTCGTGGTCGTAGGTGGTGCCGGGCACCGGAACGAGGACCGTCTGCGCAGACTCGCCGCGGTCCCGGCACAGCCACGTCGCGACGAAGGACTCCCGACCGGTGGGCCGGCGGACCGGCACCCGCTGTGCGGCGCACGGCAGGTCGTCGCCGGCATCGCGACGTCCGGAGGAAGGGCGGCCACCGGCGGCCCGGCGGATGCCGGTACGGCGGTCAACGCCAGTGCCGCCGCGCAACTCACGACGATGCTCCCGGCCCGGATCAGAAGTCGACGAAGAGTACTTCGAGTGCACATGGCGTTCCCCTCGACGATGAGCGAGACCGCGCAGTTCTAGTACACTCAATGATATCTGGATCCCACGTTCTCCCGCGCAGCTGGCGACGTTCGCCCGTTCGTGCTCCCGGTCGCGTGAACAGTGGCAGCGCATCGCACCCGACACTCGTCGTCGAAGGCGAGCACCCGCAGGTGGTAGGCCCGCGCCACACGATGGAGGCTGATGTCGTGGCCGCTCGCGGCCTGCTCGAAGGCCTCGACCCAGGGCGCCGCCGCGAAGGAGGCCGCCGCACGCGCCAGGACCTCGGGTCCGGCGCAGGACGACGCCTCGTGGGCGGCGAGGACGTACTGCACCGGCACACGTACCCGGGGCGCGATCGACGGGAAGGCCGTCGGGTAGTCGCGGGCGTCCACGAACTCCTCGACCGGGACCGGCGCCTGGTTTCGCAGGTCGCGCTCGAGGGCCTCCGGATCGAACGAACCGTCCGGGCCGTAGAACATCATCCGAACCGCCTCGGCCGGATGAGCGGGCAGGTGGGCACCGTCGAGAGGATGCGCAGCCATGCCGACGCGCATGTACTCCGGGTACTCGACGGGCAGGCCGGAGACACTTACACCGGCGAGGGGGAGACCCGGGTGGTCGGCCGCGATCTGCAGAGCGGTGATCGCCCCCAGCGAGTGCCCGACCAGTGTCACCCCCACCGATCCGTCCTCGGCCCCGAGCTCACGGACCAGGCCGGCGAGGAGCTCGGCCTGCCAGGCGACCGCACCGCGTCCCCTCGGCGGTGTCATGGAGTCCCCATAGCCGGGGCGGTCGACCGCCACCACCCGCCGGCCGAGCCGGGCGCCGAGCCGGAGCAGGGAGCCGTCCGCGTCGCCGCCGTAGGAATCCCAGTAGCCTGCCCGGTAGCCGCCACCGGGCAGGGCAAGGACGGTCCCTCGCACCTCCCCGTCGTCGGGACGAGCCTCGAGGCCCGCGAGGGAGCCTCCGTCGATCACGAAGGTGCGACTCTGCACCGACATGGATCAGTCTCCTCTGGATAGGATCATCGGTCAGGTCTGCGGCGGGTGGCCCGCCTCGGTGGCGAGGTCGCGGTGCAGACCGCGCGCGTGCGCGATCCAGGCCTCGTAGTCCTTGCCCTTGAGGGCGAACTCGTCCGCGACGAAGGAGTGGGTGACCGCCATGAAGCGATCCGCCTCCACGGCGTCGAGCATGATCCGGGCGGCCTCCTCGGGGGTGACCGCGGTCTCCAGCGCGTCGCGCGCGTAGGCACTGCGCTCGGCTCCCCTGAGCAGCATCGGAGTGACCATGCCCTTGGGACAGAAGCAGGTGACACCGATGCCGCGATCGCCGTAGGTCATCGCCAGCCACTCCGCCACCGACAACTGCGCCGACTTCGTGACCGCGTAGGGCATGTAGAGCGGGTTGGTCGTCAACGCGTTCGCCGACGCAGTGGACACCAGATGACCGCGCCCGCGCTCCAGCATGCCGGGAAGCAGGATCCGCGCCGCGTACACGTTGGACAACACGTTGACCCGCCACGCCGCGTTCCAGTGCTCGTCCGGGACGAACGGCCCCTCCAGACCTCCGCCGACGCCGGCGTTCGAGACGAAGACGTCGATCGGCCCGGCCTGCTCGACGGCGGCACGCAACTGGGCCTCGTCCGCCACGTCGCACCGCAGAGCATGGCCATTGACCTCGGCCGCGACCGCCTCCGCCGCGGGGAGGTCCCGGTCGAGGACCACCACGCTGACCGCTCCCCGCTCCTGTGCCGCGCGACAGGTCGCCGCGCCCAGTCCGCTACCTCCGCCCGTCACTGCGACGACGGTGCCCGCAAGCTCCACCCCGACCTCCTGTGTGTCGAGCGCCGCAGTGCGGCGCGGGCCGCTTCGCCGGTGGTGACGGTGCCCCACCGAGCTGAGCAATGTCAAGCAATGAGGACACTCTTGAGGCGCTGCCGTCCCCACAGGCGTGCACCTCGGCCCGATTCAGGATCCCGCCGCGCCGCATCCGTCCGAACGGCCGCTCGTGCAGTTCCGCCTCGTATACTCAATGCACGCGAACGGGAGGAGTGCGAGGTGACCGCAGAGGCCGGGGTCTCCGTGCCGTCGACGGTTGACGCACCCGACGTCAACAGCCGGGGCAAGCCGCACGAGGTCAAGCTGGCCCGGCGAGTGGCGCGGCGGCTGGAGCAGGACCTGCTCGCGGCCGACCTCCCCGTCGGGTCCATCTTCGCGTCCGAGACGGAACTCCGGGAGCGGTACGGGGTCAGTCGGGCGGTGCTGCGCGAGGCGATCCGGCTCGTCGAACACCACGGTCTCGCGGTGATGCGCCGGGGTCCCTACGGTGGGCTGGTCGTGCAGGCGCCGGATGCCCGTCCGCTTACCAACGCCGTCGTCGTGTACCTGGAGTACGTCGGCACGACCGTCGAGGACCTCCTCGCCGTCCGCGCGCTGCTCGAGCCGCTGGCGGCCCGACTGGCCGCACAGAACCTCACGGAGGAACACATCCAGGCTCTGCGGGAGGCCCTGGCCGAGGAGCGCTCCCACGGAGAGCTGGCGCCGGCGATGCGGGACCTGCTGCACGTCCTCGTCGGCCGGATCGGTGGCAACCGGGTCCTCGCCCTGTTCATCGACGTGCTCGTGCAACTCACCGAGCGCTACGCCGCGATCCCGCCGCCTCCCGACGAGGAGGGCAAGCGGGAATTGAGCGCGGCGTCCGACCACGCGCACGAGCGCATCACGGACGCGATCATCGCCGGGAACGCGATGCTCGCGGAGCACCGGACCATCCGCCATCTCGACGCGATGCGGGACTGGTTGCTGTCCACGCGGCAGGAGCCCATCCGCCACCGCCCGGCGGCCTCGCGGGCGGAGACCCCCGTGGGCACGGGCAAGGAGAAGCTCGCGGAGGCGGTGGCGCGCAAGCTGATGGCCGACATCGCCGACAGCGGGATCGAGGTCGGGGAGATCTACGGCTCCGAGCCCGAACTCCAGGCGCGCTTCGACGTGAGCCGCTCGGCATTCCGCGAGGCCATCCGGTTGCTGGAGTATCACTCCGTGGCGCGGATGCGGCGCGGCCCCTACGGCGGCCTCGTGATCACGCGCCCGGACCCGTCGGCGAGCGTCGAGGCGATGGCGGTGTACCTCGAGTACGAGCGCGTGGACGCGGACGAGCTACGGGCCGTTCGTGACGTCATCGAGCTCGGCGCCCTGGAGATGCTGGGTGCGCGGTCCGAGCCGGAGCTCGCCGAGCGGCTCCGGGCCGCGCACCAGGTCCAGCCCGACACCCCGCGGGAGGAGGTCGCCGGGCTGTCGCACGACTTCCACATCCAGCTCGCCGAGCTGACCGGCAACCCGGTCCTGGCGCTGTTCCTCCGCATCCTGCTCGCCGTGTGGGACCGGCACTCGACCAGCCCCAGTACCCAGCCGGCGGACAAGGGCGAGGCGGCCGCAACGGTCACACACGTGCACGACCGCATCCTGGACGCGGTCCTCGCCGGCGACCTGCCGCTGGCCCGCCACCGCATGCACCGCCACCTCGAGGCCCTCGACGCCTGGTGGCAGTGAGGAACTATCCGGCGAGGTACCGGCTCGCGGTGCCGGCGGCGAGCAGCCGGCCGGCGCCGTCGAACAGTTCCGCCCGCGCGGTGGCGAACTGCCGTCCTGAGTGCTGCACGACGGCGCGGCAGCGCAGCGGCGCACCATCCGCCGGCACCCCGCGCAGGTAAGTCACGTCGAGATCCCGCACCACCGGTCCGTCCGTGGGTCTCGACGGCCAGGCAGGCACCCGGCGCAGGGCCCGGGCCACCGCGAGCTCGACGAAGGCCGCGACCGCGCCGCCCTGGACCCGACGCGTGTTGTTGCCGAGGCCGGGTGGCGCCGAAGCCCGCAGGACGACGAAGCGGTCGGTCTCGTCCTCGACCGAAGCCTGCCAGGCCGATCCGGCACCGGATGCCGGCGGCACGCCGACGATCAGCGACGGCTCGCCGGCCGGCGGTGCTCCGTCGATCACCGCACACCGCGTTCGGAGACGGGCGAGCTCCGTACCGGTCTCGTCGGTGAGGACTCCCGTACCGAGCCCGTGCCCCGGGTCGCCGATGACCTGCGCGGTCGCGGTGAGCGACGGCCCCGCCGGTCTGCGGCCGGTCGTCGACAGGCCCAGGGACAGGGTCGTGATCCGGCGACCGTCAGGCAACCCGGATCCGATCGCCACGCCCAGCGCCGCGTCGGTCAGGACGAGGACGCCCGCCGGGTCGAGCGCGCCGTCCGCGGCGGTCGCTGGGGCGACCGGCATACGGGCGACGCAGCGCCCCGGACGGACCTCGCAGAACAGCACGCCGAACCGGGCGTGGGCCGGGGCGAACGGCCTCCCGTCGGCGGCGGCCCGGTTCGCCAGTTGGACGATCGGAGGAACGGACACCGAGGGCGAGTTCACAGCGTACACTCTAGCTGAAGGATTCAGCCGTTGGAGCCACTCCGTCTCCATACTTGTACTCACTGAGTACACCCTTATTCCGATTCTGCCGTATGCTCGACCCATGCCACAGGAGGCTGCTTCCCACGACGTCGCGGGGACGACCGCGACGGAGGTGCGTGCCGCGTTCACAGGGCGGCCCGAGGGCCGCTCGACGCGGCCGGTCGTCCGCGACAGCGTCCTCGTCGCCGTCCTGCTCGCCCTCGTCGACCGGCCGGACGGGCTGCACGTCGTCCTCGGCGACCCTGCTCCGGGCGATCCCGGGTCGGTGCTGCCGCGAGGGACACTGCGTCCGCGGGAGACCGTTGAGGGCGCCGCTCTACGCGCCGCCCGTACGGCAGCCGGTCTGGAGCCGACGTCGGTCGAGATCGTCGGCTCACTGGACGTGATCGCCACCCCGACCGGGTTCCTGATCAGGCCCTTCGTCGGGCTGGTCGACGGTCCGGGGCGAAGCCGTGGGCTGCGGACGGTTCCGCTTGCGGAACTGGCCGTGGAAGACCGGCGGAACGGCGAGGACGGCTCGGCGGCCGCCATCGCCGCCCGGCTCGTGGAGGTCCTGCGGGCCGCTCGCCCTCAGCCACCGACGGGCTGACGGCGGCATCGGGCTCACGCCGAGCCGTCGGCTTCGCCCAGCACCTCGGAGGCCCGCGGACGCTCCGCCGTGACCAGCACACTGGCCGCCAGCTCGTCGACGATTCGTGCGGTGTCCTGCTCCACGGCGAGTCCTAGCAACGTGTCCCCGTGGACCGCGACCGCCAACGCCATACCGAAGCAGGAACGCACCACCCACCGCGCGTCGACCTCGCGACCGCGGTCCTGGGCCATCTGGTCCACGACCTTCTCCAGCGTGGCGAACAACGCGTCGAAGGGCCCATGGGGCCCCCACCCGAACAACGCCGGGTCGTGCTCGTTGGCCGCGACGAGCGCGAGCACCATGCCGCGGTTCTCACGCAGCAACCGGTTAGAGGCGGTCGACCGGGTGCTGCGCGAGTACCTGACGATGCCGCCCACCTGAGCGGGCCCGCGGTGGCGGACGCCGTCCGCCACCGCATCGGGCTCACACCGCCTGGTAGGCCCGTAGCTCGGCGATGCGCCCCGCGGCGTCAACGGTGAAGAAGTCCGCCATACCGAAGTCCCGGCCCTCGTGGTGCAGGTCGATGCGCACAGCGACCCGGTTCCCGTCGACCAGCAGCGGACCGGGAGTCGGGCTCGGCTGCTGACTCTGATTCAGCAGCCGGACCAGCTGGCCGTGCTGCTCGACGACCCGACCATAGTGCCGGGCGCGGTCGAGGAGCTGCTGCGCTTCCTGAGCGTGAACCAGGGCGAGCCCCGCCGGGTCGCGGCGGCGGACACCGAGGTCGCGGGCTGCCCCCTGCACAAGGGCGACGGCGTGATCGCGGCGCTCGGTGCGGCGAACTTCGATCCCACGGTGCTCGACCGGGAGACCTCCGCAGCGAGCGAGCTCGACATCCGGCGGGCGGCGCGCAACCACGTGGCCTTCGGCTAGGGCATCCACCAGTGCCTCGGCCAGAATCTGGCCCGGGTGGAGCTGCAGGTCGTACTTCCGCGGCTGTTCGCCCGGCTCCCGGGGCTGCGGCTCGCCGCCGAGCCCCGCTACCGGACCACCGCTGTCATCTACGGCCTGGAGTCGCTGTCGGGTGACCTGGTGACCCGTAGACTCCGCCCATGACGAACGGAGGGCCCCTCGCCGCCGAGGGGGCCTCCGTCGCGGAGTCGTCGAGCCTGCGGGCCAAGCTGCTCGACGCGGTCGAGCGTATGGCGGGGCGGACTACCGGATACCCCGGCTGGCCTTCTCGCTGCGCGAGATCGCCCGCGATGTCGGCATCGCCACCCCCAGCATCTACCGGCACTTCCCGAGCAAGGAGTCGCTGATCCGGACCGCCGTCGGGATGGGCTACGACGAACTGGTCACGGCGATGCGCCAGGCCCGCGAGGCCGCGACGGGAGATGCGTTCACCGCGCTCGGCGAGCAGGCCGTCGCGTACGGCATGTTCCTGTTCGAGCGGCCCGGGCTGACCCGGCTGCTCTTCGCCACGACCCCGCGCATAGGAGCCCGCGGCGGCCGTCCCCGACCATCTCGGCACGGTGCGCGAACAGTGGGTGGTCGCCGTCGCGCGGTGCCGGGACGAGGACGTCAAGTTCCGGTAGGGCGTGGTCGAGGCGGGAGAACATCTGGGCCGCGGTGCACGGCCGGGTCACGTTGTCCCTGGTGGGCGCCGGTGACCAGACGCGCGACGGGCTCGCCGCCTCGCTGGCCCGCTATGTCGGGAGCGTGCGCGGGATCGCGGAGCGCCCCACTTAGTGAACCTCGGCCGGGGTGCGCTCCGGCGCGATCGAGCAGGTTGTTCGGCTGCGCCGCGTACACCACCTCGTGTCCCGCCGTCGCCGAGGAGGCGGCCAGCAGGACGAGATCGGCGAGGTCCTCGACGTCCACGTAGGACCACTGGTTGAAGAAGGGGTGCACCGCCTCCCGCGAGGCCTCCTGCAACCGCGCCACGAAGTCCGCGTAGTCCTCGGGGGCCAGCACCAACGACGGCCGCACCGACGCGGCCGTGGCGTCCGAGCGCCGCACCAGCGCCTCGCAGATCTGCTCGCCCACGAACTTCGGCAGCGCGTACCCGTCCTGCGGGCGGGTGGGGTGCGCCTCGTCCACCGGGAGGTAGTCCGGCAGGAACGGGCGCTCGGCGGTGATGAACCCGGGCACGGTCTCGCTGGACAGGTACACCAGCCTGCCGACACCGCTGCGGGCCACGGCCTCGGCGACGTGGAAGTTCGCCGTGGTGCTGGTGCGAACACGATGCGCGCCGAATCGTACGCAGGGTCCGGCAGGCCCGCGGTGTGGACGACGACGTCCGGCCGAGCCTTCTGGACCACTCCGACGGTCTCGCCGTAGTCCCGCAGGTCCCCCGGACGTAGGGGGCCGCGGCGGGACCGGCGGGTAGGCCGTAGGTCGCGGGCCCGATGTCCGTGGCGGTCACCTTGTGGCCCGCGGCCTGCGCCGCCGTCACGACCCGCCGGCCGACCTTGCCACGAGCCCCTGTCAGGCCTGCGCATGGCGTCAGCCTCACATAAAGTATGCTCTTCGGTGCCCTTTAGGGCTTGTTCGTGTTCCCCGCGTCGACCGGCAACGCCACACCGGTGATGTAGCGGGCCTCGTCCGAGGCCAGGAACAGGATCGTGTTCGAGATCTCGGCCTCCGCGAGACCCGGGACCGGGGCATACTCCGCCTCGGGCTCAGCGTCCCAGCTGGGCAGCATGTTCATCCCCGCCAACGGGAAGTAGCGGCTTCGCCCGTAGAGCTCCGGGACGTCCGAGCTGGCGCCCATGCCCGGGCTGGTGACGCCGGTGGGGTGCACCGTGTTCACCCGGATCGCGAACTCGCCGAGCTCGTTGGCGAAGGTCCGCATCAACCCGACGACGCCGTGCTTGGCCGCCGCGTAGTGCGCGTAGTGCGGCTGGCCGCGCAGCCCGGCCGCCGAGCTGGTGAGGATGATCGACCCGCCGTGCCGGTTGCGCTTGAGCACGGGTGCGGTCACCTGGATGGTGTTCCAGGCCCCCTTGAGATTGGTGTCGACGATCAGGTCGTAGACCGCCTCGTCGATGTCCAGCGACGAGTCGTGGAACGTGATCACCCCGGCGTTCGCCAACACGATGTCAAGGCGCCCGAACTCGGCGACCCCGGCGTCCACGGCGGTCTGGAGGGCTGCCCGGTCCCGCACATCCGCCACGGCCGCGACGCACCGTCGTCCGGTCTTCTCGACCAGCCGCTTCGTCTCGTCCAGGTCGTCGGCCGTCGCCGCCGAATACCGCACCCGCTCCGGATAAGGGGCGCAGATGTCTGTGACGACGACGTCCGCGCCCTCCTCCGCCAGCCGGACGGCGTGCGCCCGGCCCTGTCCCTGTCCCGCGCCCGTGATGAATGCGACCTTGCCCTCGACCCGTCCCATGACGTCCTCCCCTACCCCGCGATCCACACGTTCTTCGGTCGGGTGAACTCCCGAATGCCCCACACGCCCCCGAGCCGGCCGTAGCCGCTCTCCCGGGTGCCACCGAACGGCGCGGTGCCCGGGATCCCCATGAAGCCGTTGATCCAGACGTTGCCCGCCACCAGGTCCGCGGCCAGCCGATGGGCACGGCGCAAGTCGTTGGTGTGGGCGTAGGCGGCAAGCCCGAACTCGGTGTCGTTGGCGATCCGGACGGCCTCGTCCTCGTCGTCGAACGGGAGCACTGCAAGCACCGGCCCGAAGACTTCGTGGCGCGCCAACGACGACGCGGGATCGACGTCCGCGAACACCGTGGGTCGCACGAAGTACCCGGAGGCGTAGTCGCCGTCCATCCGGTCGCCGCCCGCAACCAGCCGGGCACCGCTCCCCCGGGCCTCGCCGATCACCCCCGTGATCCGGTCGGCGGCGGCCTCGTTGACCACCGGTCCGAGCAGCACCGCGGGATCCTGCGGGTCGCCGATCGGCGCGTGCTCGGCCATCCGCCCGAGCATCGCGGTGACCTGCTCGTACACCGGCCGTTCGACCAGGATCCGGGTGCCGTTGATGCAGCCCTGCCCGGACAGCTGGAAGATTCCGCTGATCGCCTGCTGCGCAGCGGCCTCGACGTCGGCGTCGGCGAAGATCAGGCACGCGGACTTGCCGCCCAGCTCCAGGCCGACCGGCTTGAGCGTCTGCAGCGCGGACGCCAGCACCTTCTGCGCGGTGGCGCCGCTACCGGTGAAGTGGACCTTGTCCACGTCCTTGTGCCGGACCAGTGCTTCGCCGCCCTCCGGTCCTGCGGGCACCACGTTCACGACGCCGGGCGGAAAGCCCGCCTCCAGGAACAGCTCGCCGAGGCGCAGCGCCGAGTACGGCGCGAGCTCCGGCGGCTTCAGCACGACGCAGTTGCCTGCGGCCAGCGCGGGCCCGAGCACCATGCCGCACGAGATCAGCGGCCCGTTCCACGGGATGATCACGCCGACGACGCCGTAGGGCTCGTCGAGCGTGTAGTCGAACGACGGGGAGTTGTAGGCGGGGACCACCTCACCGCCGATCTTGTCTGCCCAACCCGCGTTGTAGACGAACAGGTCCGCAGCCGCGGGCGCGGCGCTCGCGGTGAGCACCCCCGGCGTGCCGTTGTCCAGAGTCCCGAGGGCTCCGAACTGGTCCGCATGCTCGACGAGCAGTTGGCCGAGCCGCAGCAGGGCGGTGCGGCGCACCGCTACCGACGTCGTCCGCCACGTCTCGAAGGCCCGCCTGGCCGAGGCCACGGCCTGGTTGATCTCGGCTGCCCCACCCAGCACGACCTCGCTCGTCACCGCTCCGGTGGCGGCGTAGCGGTGCTCGAACACCCCGCCGCTGGACTCCTTCACGCGCTCGCCGTCGATCAGGAGCCCGGGACTGGGCAGGACGGACAGCGGGGCCTGGGTCAGGGGCATGTGCGCCTCTCCTTCGAAGCTCTCCCCGGCGGCGGACACCGTCCGCACCGAGCATGGCATAGATGATACTCAGTGGGCAGGCCCGCGGGCGCAAGCGCCGTTCTCAGAGGGGGCTGACCTCGGAGATCAGCCAGCGACCCTCGACGGGGAGCAGAACCACCCTGACCTGGCTCTGGGTCACGCGGCTGGGCCTGGTCCCGGGTGGTCGTGGTCTGGTCCACGAACACCAACGTGTCGACGCGGTCCGGCGCGCCTGAGCCAGCCCTGCCCGGTTCACGGTGGCCGAGGTCGTGATCATCGCCGATCGGGTCTGCGGGGCGATGACGCTCGCTGCGACCTGGTCGAACTGCTCGGCGAACGTGCCTGTGACCACGCCGCGGGCGGGGTCGAGATCCGCGTCGAGGGTGGGCGCCGAGTAGGACAGGACCATCGGCAGCTCGCTCCGGACAGCGTCGAGGGCCTCCTGACCCGCCCGCTCGGCCCTCGACCTCGGTGCCGGCGGCGGCCGCGCACCCCCGGTCGCCGTCTCCTCGGCCACGTTCTCATGGGCAGTCTCGTGCAACGACGTCATCCGATCACATCCGCACTCGAGGCGAGCCAGCGACCACCTGCGCGCTGCAGCCCCATCGCGGTCCGATAGAAGCGCTGCAAGCCATCGGTGACCTGGGTGTTGGTCACGGTCGTGGCGACCGTGACGAGGGCGGTGGCGGAGTTGGCGGCGAGGGCCTCGACCGCGGCGGCGGTCACCGAGCCCGCCGAGGCCACCTGTCCCTGCTGCAGCACGGACGTGACCAGCCCCGAGTACCCGACCAGCGGGTGCCGGAAGGTGCCCGTCGCCTGTCCGAGCAGGTCGTCGACGTGCTGCTGGGCGTTCTGGGCGCTCAACATGGTCAACGACGTCGCGACCGACTGCGCGGTCGCGGTGACCTCCGCGCGGTCGTCGGCCGCACCCGGTCCTGGGCGTGGCCGACGACCGCGAGGACGGCCGCTGTGACACCGAGCAACACCACCAGGGAGACGAGGACACCGACGAGCCGGAGGGATGCCGCACGGCGAGATTCCCGACGAAATTCCTCATACCCGCTCCACCCCCGGGACGAGCCGCCTCGACGGGCGCCCGCCGGGCCCACTCCGCGACGAAGTCCGACACGAAGTCGACGAACGGGGTGAGCACTGCCTGCTCCAGCAGGCCCTCCGTGCTGCCGAAGTGCCGGAAGATCATGGACTCGGCCACGCCCGCTCGGTCCGCGATCGCCTTCGTGTTGGTCGCCTCGAAGCCCTGGTCACGGAAGAGCGCGCGCGCCGCGGCCACCATCAGTGCGCGCACCTCGGCGCTGGACCGCCGGGTCCGAGGACTCCCCACCCCTTGATTGCGCCGACCACTCCCCTCGGGAGCGGCCCAGCCCCACCGGACCATTGGCCGAAGCGGGCACAGATGGTACTCATTGATTGACCGCAGCAGCTCTACGACATCTTAGAGGCGGTCGGGAGGAGCACCGTGGCGGACATCGACGTGACACCGGAGGTGGCCTCGGTCGAGATCTCGAACCCACCTGCGCTGTCCCTTCGGATCCGTGCCGTCCTTGAGGCGGCGCCCGACGACGCCGCGTTGCTCGTCGGTGACCGTGTCCTGCCCTGGTCGTGGCTCGGGCAAGCTGTCGCCGACCTCGACGGGGTGTGTTCGCGGGCCGGCACGCACCGGGTCGGGATCGTGCTGCGCAACAGGCCCGCGACCTTCGCCGCGCTCGTCGCCACCATCGCCACGGGGCGCGAGGTCGTCATCCTCAGCCCGTTCCATGGCGACGTCGCCCTGGAGGAGGACCTCCGCCAGCTCGCCCCCGGGGTCGTCGTGGCGGATCCGGAGGACCTGGACCGTCCGCGCGTGCCCGAGGCCGCGGCGGCGGTGGCGGCCGTCGTGGTCCGGACCGGCACCGATCGTGCCCTGACGGTGCCGACCGACGTCCCCCGCGGAGGGGGAGGATCGGCGCCCGACGGCACAGCGGTGCTCATGGTGACCAGCGGCACGACCGGGAAGCCGAAGCGGGTCCGGCTCGGGTACACGGAGCTCGCGGCGGCGCTCACCGCTGCCGGGACCCCCGTGGAGGAGACCGAGATACGGATCCGGTCCCGCCCGGCGATCCTCTGGGCCTCCCTCGTGCACATCGGCGGCCTCTACTTCGCCCTGGCGAACGTCGCCTCGGGTCAGCCGACGGCCCTGCTGGAGCGCTTCGAGGTCGAGCCCTGGGCCGAGCTCGTGCGCCGGACGAGGCCGAAGGTCATCGGCCTGCCTCCCGCGGCGCTGCGCATGGTGCTGCGGTCCGATCTCCCTCCGGACGCCTTCGCCGGCGTGCTCACTGCCACCTCCGGTACCGCCGCCCTCGACCCGGACGACGCGGACCGCTTCCGGGAACGCTTCGGCATCCCGATCCTCGCCACCTACGGCGCCACCGAGTTCGCGGGTGCGGTCGCCAGCTGGGACCTGGCGCTGCACGAGGAGTGGGGTGACCGCAAGCGGGGTTCCGTCGGCCGCCCGCACCGCGGCATCACCATGCGGGTCGTGGACCCGGAGTCCGGCGAGCCGCTGCCGGCCGGGGCCACCGGCCTGCTGGAGGCCCGCGGCCCCCAGCTGCCCCAGCGCGGCTGGGTCCGCACGACCGACCTCGCGAGCCTGGACACCGACGGTTTCCTCTACATCCACGGTCGGATCGACGACGTGATCAACCGCGGCGGCTTCAAGATCGTCCCTTCGGTGATCGAGGAGGCGCTCGAGGCGCACCCCGCGGTCCGGGACGCCTCGGCCGTCGGGCTCCCGGACGAGCGGCTGGGCCAGGTCCCCGTCGCAGCCGTCACGCTCCTCCCGGACGCCCCGGCGACGACTCCCGCCGACCTGCGGGCGTTCCTCGCCGAGCGGCTCGCGCGTTACCACCTGCCCACCGAGATCAGGATCGTCGACGCCCTTCCCCGAACTCCGTCTCTCAAGGTGAGCAGGCCGGACGTCGTGGCCCTGTTCCACACCTGACCCGCGAGGAGACCGGTACGACCGCAGGCAGCGAAGCTGTACCGGGCCGGGGGGTCGGCCCGGACCTCCCACCGTCGCCCGCGTCGGACCCGCCCGCCCACGACGACGAATCCCGCCGCCGTAGCCCTCGATCCGGACTTCGTGCTGCCGCGCATGATCGCCCGGTGGGCCGAACGGGAACCGGGCCGCCCGTTCCTGGTCGAGGTCACCGGGCGCACCGCCACGTGCGGGGAGGGGTGGGACCTGACGCGGCGCTGGGCGGGTTGGCTGGCGACGCGTGGTGTCCGGCGCGGCGACCGGCTGGTGACGCTGGTCCCGACCTCGATCGACTCCCTCGGACTGTGGTGGGGCGCGGCACTGCTCGGCGCGCTCGAGGTGCCGGTGAACCCGGAGCTGCGCGGGACTTCCTCGTCCACGCCCTCACGCTGCCGAAGGCCCGGCTCGCCGTGGTCCGCCCCGAGTCCGTCGACGTCGTGACCGCGGCCGCGGTGCCCGGGTTAAAGGTCGTCGAGGTCGAGCGCGGCCCGCCCGAGGTGGCCGCGGGGCCGCCCGCGGACGTCGATCGCCTCCCCGCCCCCGAGGATCCCGCCTGCGTGATCTACACGTCCGGAACCACGGGACCCGCCAAGGGTGTCGTGATCCCGTGGGCGCAGCTGGCGTCGACGATCGGGCGGATCCCCCGGTCCCGCCTCGGCCCGACGACGCCGTCTACTGCTGCCACCCAAGCTTCCACGTCACCGGCCGCAGCCCGCTGCTCGCGATAGCGGAGGTCGGCGGCCGCGTCGTGCTGCGGGAACGGTTCTCGGCGAGCGCCTTCCTCGACGACGTGCGCACCCACCGGTGCACGAGTACCACCGCCTTCGTCCCCCTGCTGCTCGCCACCCCCCAACGACCGGACGACGCCGACAACCCCTTCCGGATCGTGCTCGGCGGAGCGGGGCCCGCCCTGTCCGCGGAGTTCGAGCGACGCTTCGGCGTCCGCGTCGTCGAGTGCTACGGCAGCACGGAGGCCGGGTTTCCCCTCGCCCGCCGGGTCCCTTCCGCGGACGCAACCCGCCGCTGGGTGGGGCGGGCGCGCCGCGGGTACACCATCCGGGTCGTGGACCCCGAGGGCAGGGACGTGCCGGACGGGCAGATGAGCGAGTTGTGGGTGCGCCCGCCCGCCCGCTCGTTGATGCTGCTCGGCTACCTCGTCGATCCGGAGGCCACGACGCGGGCGGTGCGCGACGGCTGGTACCGCACCGGGGACGCGTTGGTCCGTGATCCCGGCGGCGACCACTACTTCGTGGACCGGCTGCGCGACACCCTCCGCAGACACGGCGAGAACATCTCCGCCTCCGCGCTCGAGTCGGCCGTCGGCGGAGATCCGGCGGTCGAGGCCTGCGCAGTAGTCGGGCTGCCCGACCGGGTCGCGGGCCACGAGGTGCTGCTCGTCGTGGTCCCCGCGGACCCGGCCGACTTCTCCCCGGCCGCCTTGTGGGAGCGGCTCGCCGACCGGGTCCCGCGCTTCATGCTCCCGGGCTGTGTCGCCACCGTCGACGCGCTCGACCGCACCCCCACGAACAAGATCCGCAAGGCCGGTCTGCTCGAGCGCCTCGACCTCGGCACCGCGTGGCGCCCCGCTGCGGGGTGCGGGAGACGGGGCGCCTGAGGTCGTTCCTGTGGTGCCGCCCGTCAGGGCGGGCAGTCGACCCCGGGTCCCTGCGGGAGGTGCGGACCGCCGTCGAGCTCCGGTGGTGCAGCGGGCCGCGGCGCGATTCCCTGGGCCGGACCCGGCGTCGCTGCGCGCCGCGAGCGATCCCGCGACCGCGCTGTGCGAGCTGGCGGGCAACCAGCTCTTCGCGCTCCTGCTCGCCATTTTCAGCCGCCTGACGGGTGACGGCCCGCCGCGGTGGGACCGGGTCCTCGACGCCGTGATCGACGGCGACGCCGCGGTCGCGCGGCTGCGCACCGCGCGGCTGCGCAGGACCGACTGAGCACACCGCGCCCGTCCGGTACTCCCTCTCACGGGTTGCGCGGACCCGCCCGCGATCCTCGTCGGCTACCGTTTCACCTCGGACGGAACGACGACAGCACGAGAGCGGATGCGGTGAACCCTCCTCAGGAGGTCGTGGACGCGACCCCCGGCCCGGAACCCGAGGCGCAGGCCACCCCGGTGGCCGACGCCTCCGGCGCCGATGGCACCGACAGCGGCGCGCCGCGGAGCCCGCAGGCCGTCGCCGAGGCGATCGAACTCGACGTGATCGCCCGCGGGTGGCCTGTCGGGTCGCTCTACGCCACCCAGGTCGAGCTCGAGGAGCGGTACGGCGTGAGCCGAACGGTGCTCCGCGAGGCGACCGGCATCCTCGTCGACCATCAGGTGCTCGAACCCCGCCGGGGGCGGGGCGGCGGGTTGGTGGTCACGGCTCCGGACCAGAGCCGGGCGGTGCGGTCCATCGCCCTGCTGCTGAGCTATCAGCAGCTCACGGTGGAGGAACTCGAGGACGTCCGTCCACCCATCGAGCTGCTGGCGGTCCGGTTGGCCGCGCAGCGGGTCGACGACGCGTCTGCGGACCGGATCCGGGCGGTCGTCGAGGCCGAGCGGCGCGACCCCTACGGCATCGGCATGCGGCAGGAGATGCCGAACATGCACGTCGTCCTGGCCGAGGTGTCGGGGAACCGCGCTCTGCAGCTCTTCGCCGAGATCATCACGTCGGTCAGCAGGCAGGGCGCCTCCGCCGCTCGTCGCCGACAGGACGGCGAGCGGTTGGTCGAGGAGCACGCGGAGATCGCGGGGGCGGTGCTCGCCGGCGACCCGGAGGCTGCCGAGCGTCTCATGGCCGCGCACCTGCAGAGCCTGCGCGAGCTCGGCTTCTAGGCGGCCAGCGCCCGCTCGACCAACGCGGCCAACCCGGTGTCGTACGGGTTCGGCCCAAGGTACTGGCGCACCGTGACCACCTCGCCGACCGGCGGCACCTCGTGCGACATGTCGTCCACGAGCACCGCCGGCGGGGCGAGCACGAACTCCTCGGGCAGGTCCCACAGACCGTCCGGGTCCGCCCGGACCTTCGAGTACGTCTCGTCGACGAGATCGTCGAACCCGTTGTCCCGGGCCTTTCGCCAGGCGTAGTCCGCGCCGCCCGAGCTCCACAGCACCACTCGGACGCCCCGCGCACGTAGGGCCTCGAGCAGGGGCCGCGCGCCGGGACGAAGCGACCCGCCGGTGATTCCGTCGATCAGCGTTCCGTCGACGTCGAACAGCCACGTCACCGTCATCCGGCCTCCTCGAGCCGGGCTCGCACCAGCTTCTTCACGACCTTCCCCATCGCATTGCGGGGCAGTTCGGCCACGAATCGGATCTCGGCGGGCACCTTGTACCGGGCCAGTCGCTCCCCGCAGTAGGACCGCAGCTCCTCCTCGTCGAGCTCCGCGCCCGCCCGCCGCCGCACCACCGCGACGACGGTCTCCCCCAGGCGCTCATCCGGCCGGCCGACGACGGCTGCCTCGGCGACGTCGGGATGGGTGCACAACGCCTGCTCGACCTCGGCCGGGTACACGTTTGCCCCACCGCGGACGATCAGGTCGTTGCGCCTACCGACCACCACGAGCGAGCCGTCCGGCTCAAGCCTGCCCTGGTCACCGGTGCGGAGCCAGCCGTCCCCGGTCACCGCCTGGACGGTGGCGTCCGGTCGGTTCCAGTAGCCGAGCATCGGGCGGAACACGTCCGCGAAGGGGCCCTGGGTGCGCGGTCCCACCCGGATCTCGCCCTCCTCGCCGGCCGGGAGCGGCGCGCCGTCCGGGTCGGTCACGGTCACCACAAGGTGCCCGAGCGCCTGGCCCGCGCTCCCCTCGGGGCGGTCGTCCCGGGTGTCGATCGTCGCGGCCGTGGGCGCCTCGGTCAGCCCGTAGCTGGTGCTGAAGAGACGTCCGAACCGCGCCCGGTAGCGCTGGTTGAGCCCGGGTGGCGCGCCAGCCCCGCCGACCCCGAGCTCGGTCAGCGACTCGATGTCCTCGGTGCGGATCTCGGGTCGGGTCAGCAAGTCGTAGGCCGTGGTCGGGGGGACGGACATCCGCTGCACCCGATGCCTGCGGACGCCCTCGGCGAGGCCCAGGACGTCGATCCGCCGCAGCGGGACGCACGTGGCACCGCAGACGAAGGTCGACACCGGGCCGAGGATCTGCAGGTTCAGGATCGTCAGCGGCAGCACCACGCCCTGCCGTGACGATACCGGGATCGCGCCCTCCAGCAGCGAGTTCACCGCCGGGAGCAGCATGTTGTGCTGGCTGTGCACCGCCCCCTTCGGGGTCCCGGTCGTCCCGCTCGTATAGGCGATCGCCGCGGGGGCGTCCGGGTCCACCACGACGTCCGGGCGGGCGTCCGACGCCGCCGCGAGGCGGGCCCGCAGCTCCTCGTCCAGCCGCAGGGTGCGGGGTCCGACGAGGTCCGGGGACCCCGGCTCGGCAAGCAGCAGCGTGGCCCCGCTGTCTGCGAGGATCGTCTCGCGCTCGGGCGCGGCGAGCGCGCGGTTGATGCCGACCCAGATCGCGCCGAGCCGCATGGCGGCGAGGAACCCGACCACGATGTCCGCCGAGTTCGGCAGGCACATCGCCACCCGGTCGCCGGGCTGTAGCCCCTCTTCCCGCAGCACCGCAGCCACCCGGTTCACCGCGGTGTCGAGCTCCGCGTAGGTCAGGGCATCGTCGTCGCCGACCACGGCGAGCCGGTCCGGGTCCTCCTCGAGGACCCCATCGAGGACGGCCGCGACCGTGCGCGGTCCCGCAGGCGGCGACTTCGGCGACCAGCGGACGAGCCCGTGCGCGTCCAGCGGAGGCAGCGCCGTGCTCATGGCACGAGCTCCGCGCTCACCGCCCGGACGACCCCGGGGCGGTCCGGCTTGCCGTTCTCGGTGCGCGGCAACGCCTCGACCCGCACGATCCGGCGCGGGATCTCGTACGGCGCCAGTTCCGCGCGCAGCGCGGTGCGCAGCTCCTCGAAGGGCGGAAGATCGCCCTCCGAGACGACGACTGCCACCGGGACCTCGCCGAGCCGCTCGTCCTCGATACCGGCGACAGTGCTGTCGATGATCCCGGGGAGCTTGTTCAACGCGGCCTCCACGACGGCCGGGTACACGTTGAAGCCGCCGCAGAGGATCATCTCGCGCACCCGGCCCAGAATGAAGACGAATCCGTCCTCGTCGATCGTCCCCAGGTCGCCGGTGTGCACCCAACCCTGAGGCCCGGGCGAGACCGGCCGGCCGTCCGGGCCGATGTACCCCGCCATCGACCCGCCGCCGCGGGCGACGATCTCACCGGGCTCACCAGGGCCCAGCAGCGTCCCGTCCGGTGCCTCGATCCGTACCTCGACGCCCGGCGCCACTCGCCCGACGGTGCCCTGCGGGCGCCGACCGGCGACGACGTCGTCGTACCGCTCGAACGCGATGGCGCCGGAGAACTCGGTCTGCCCGTAGTTCCGGAGCACGGGCAGCCCGTACCGCCGCTCGAACACCTCCCGGGTGCTGTCCGGGATCGGAGCGGTCCCGACGGTGACCGACCGGACCCCGCCGAGGGTCCGGTCACCCGGTCGGTGTGCGAGGTCGAACACCATCGCCGGGGTCAGCTTCAGCACGTTGACGCCGAACTCGTCGACCAGCCGCAACGCGACGTCCGCGTTGAACTTGGGCACGATCAGCAACGGCTTGCCGGTGTACCACCCGGAGATGACGCCCAGCGCGCCCGCCATGTGGGCGAGCGGGGTGAAGATCGGCGACGGCCGCCGGGGCGGGACGGTGGGCATCCTGCCCTCTCGGGGCAGCCCGCTGCCCACGGCGATGCCCTCCAGCGAGCGCCCGAGGCCCCCGACGGTCAGCACCGTCCCCTTCGGCCGTCCCGTGGTGCCGGAGGTGAAGACCACCAGCGCCTCGTCCGGCTCCGCCGGGGACTCCCCGGGTGCGAGCCGCGGCGTGATCCCGGAGCGCCCGAGCACCGCGTCGCACCAGGCCTCGTCGACCCGGCGGGCGGCCTCCGCGTCCGGCAGCAGCGCGCCGAGCAGCACCGCGGAGGCGCCGCTCTGCCACACCGCGCAGAGCCGGGCCACACTGTCGTTGTCGTTGCCGGCGTGGACGCCGACGCGACGGGCGCCCGCAGGGATCTCGGCCGCATACTCGTCCACCTTTGCGGCGAGCTCGGCGAAGGTCCAGGAGCGGCCGTCGAGCTCGGCGACGGCCACGGTGTCGGGCGCCGTCCGCGCGGTGCGCGCGACGACGTCCCGGACGGTGCCGGACCCGGCGGTCTCGGACTGCACGTCATCGACTGTGGTCACGAGGATCCCTCTCGAGGAAGTTCATCGGTGTCAGCGCGGCGGCATGGCCGGGTCCCGGGGCAGCCCCAGGACCTGCTCGGCGATCGTGTTGCGCTGGATCTCGGCGGTTCCGGCGCCGATGGTCGACGCCCTGGTGCGCAGGAAGCCCCACACCCACCGGCCCTTCTGCACGGCGTCGGGGTCCTTCCGGCCGAGGATGCCGTCGTCGCCCAGCAACTCGACCGCGAACTCGTGCAGCTCCTGCTCGAACGTCGTGGTGAACAGCCGTGAGGTCGACGACGCGGGCCCCGGCTCGCCGCGGGAGATGATGTCGGAGATGGTCCGCATCCCGGTGTAGCGCATGATCCGGACCTCGATCTCGAAGCGGGCCAACCGGTCCCGCACCAGCGGGTCCTCGGACGCGCCGCGCTCGCGGGCCAGCGCGATCAGCTCGTCCAGGACCCGGCGGTACAGCGAGGCCTGGTTCATCGCGCCCGCGGCCCGCTCGTGGCCGAGGCTGGTGCGAACGAGCCGCCAGCCGTCGTTCTCCTCGCCGACGCGGTCCACGACCGGCACCCGGACGTCGTCGAAGAAGATCTCGGAGAAGTCCGCGCCCCCGGTCAGGTCGCGCAGCGGCCGGACGGTCACCCCCGGCGCGTGCGCGTCGATGATGAGGTAGCTGATCCCCTTCTGCCGGGAGTCCGGCTCACCGGTGCGGACCAGCGTGAACAGGATGTCGGCGATCTCGGCCCGGGTGTTCCAGACCTTCTGCCCGTTGACGACGTACTCGTCGCCGTCCCGGCGAGCGGTCGTCCGCAGCGCCGGCAGGTCCGACCCCGCCTCGGGCTCGGAGTACGCCTGCGCCCACACCTTCTCGCCGCGCAGCATCGGGCCCAGCCAGCGCTCCTTCTGCTCAGGCGTGCCGTACTTGATCACGGTGGGGCCGGCGATGCCGAGGCCGGTGGCGAGCGGGCCCGGGACCCGGGCCCGGGCGTACTCCTCCTGGTAGATCACCTGCTGCGCGAAACTGAGGTCCATCCCGCCGTACTCTCGCGGCCAGGCCGGGCCGGCGTAGCCGGCGTCGAACAGGGTGGCCAGCCATGCCTTCTGCCAGGCAAGCGCCTCCGCCGCGTCCTTCGGTCGCCTGCCGGGGTGGTTCTCGGCGAGGAAGGCGCGCAGCCGGGCGCGGAACTCCTCGTCCGTCTCCTCGCCGGTCCGCACCGCAGGTGCGGTCTGCTCGGTCGTCGTCATCGTGGTCTCCTCACGCTCAGATCCCGACCAGCGCGGCCAGCCGCGCGCGATGGGCGACCGGTGAGCCGAGCAACCGCTCCCCGGACTTCGCCCGCTTCAGATGCAGGTGCGCGTCGTGCTCCCAGGTGAACCCGATGCCGCCGTGGATCTGGATGTTCTCCTTCGCCGCGTGCGTGTACGCGGCGGCGCAGTACGACCCGGCGACGGCCGCGGAGACCGCGAGCTCGTCGAGCGCCTCGTCCGCCGCCGAGATCGCATGCAGCGCCGCCGACCGGGCCGCTTCGACCTCGAGCAGCATGTCCGCGCACTTGTGCTTGATCGCCTGGAACGAGCCGATGGGCCTGCCGAACTGCACGCGGGTCTTCCCGTACTCCACCGACTCCGCGAGGCAGCCGGACGCACCGCCGACCTGCTCGGCCGCCAGCGCGGCCACGGCGAGGTCGACGACCCGGCGCAGGAACGCGGCGTCCCCGGCGGGCCCGATCCGGACCGCGGGGGTTCCGTCCAGCTCCACGGCGGCCACGATGCGGGTGATGTCCAGCGCGTCCTGCCTGCGCCGGGTCAGCCCGGTCGCACCGGCCTCGACGGCGAACAGCGACGGCCCCTCGGGGGCGGCAGCGACGACCAGCAGCAGCGCGGCCGTGTCCCCGTCCACCACCAGCTTCTTCCGGCCGGAGAGCGTCCAGCCGTCCCCGGATGGGGTGGCGGTGGTGGCCGGCTCGAGCAGCGCGGGCCCGTCCCCTTCGCTCAGCGCGACAGTCGCGGTCAGCGTGCCGTCCGCGATGCCCGGCAGCCAGCGCTGCATCGCGTCCGTGTCCGCGCTCGCGACGAGCGCCTGGCCCGCCAGCGCCACGGTGCCGAAGAAGGGCCCGGGCAGCACGACCCGGCCCATCTCCTCGAGCACCACCCCCAGCTCGACCGGCCCGAAGCCGGACCCGCCGTACTCCTCCGGGATCGCGATGCCCTGCAGCCCGAGCTGCCCGGCCATCTGGCGCCAGACGGCGGGATCGATGCCCTCGCCGGCCTCCGCCCACGCTCGCACGGTATCCCGGGGGGCCTTGTCGGCGAGGAACCGGCGCAGGGACGTCGCGAGCTCCTGCTGCTCGTCGGTCAAGGTCAGTGGCACCGCGGCCACCTCCACTCCGCAGATCGTCGGGTCGGGCTCATCGCGCTCACCGGCCCTCGTAGTTCGGGGCCCGGCGCTCGCGCAGCGAGGCGATGCCCTCCTTGAAGTCCGCGCTGCGCAGCGAGACCTCCTCCATCAGGCTCTCCTCGCGCAGCGCCTGGCCGAGGTCCGCGTCCAGGTGACGGTGCAGCATGACCTTCGCCAGTCCGACCGACACGGTGGCCGCCGCAGCGAACTCCTGCACGGTCTCCTCGAACCGCTTCTCCAGCTCGGCGTCCGGGACGACGTCGTTGACCATCCCCCAGCGCTCGGCCCTGGCGGCGTCCACCGGACGGCCGAGCAGCACCATCTCCTTGGCCCTGGCCAGCCCGATCAGCCGCGGCAGCAGCCAGGTCGACCCGCTGTCCGGCGTGAACCCACGGCCCACGAAGGGGGTCCAGAACTTCGCGGTCTCCGAGGCGACGATGTAGTCCGACAGCAGCGCCAGTGAGTTGCCGATCCCCGCCGCCCAGCCGCGGACGCCGACGACGACCGGCAGCCGTAGCTCGGTGAACGCCTCGACGAGGCCGTGTGCACCCAGGTCGATCCGCCGGGAGTGGTGCCCGATCCGCGGCTTCACCGGCTTCTCGCCCTCGGCGACCTTCATCGGCGCGTTGGCCTCGGCCAGGTCCACGCCGGTGCAGAAGTTCTTGCCCACCGCGGTCAGCGCCACCACGCGCACCTCGTCCGAGCGGGCCGCCTCGTCGAGCGCCTCGCGCAGGGCGACCAGGGTGGCGGCCGCCAGCGCGTTGCCCGCCTTCTCCCGGGCGATGGTCAGGCGTAGGACGGGGCCGTCCCAGACCACCTCCAGCCCGGTGGCCGTTGCCTCCTCGTTCACGCTGTTCCCTCCGTCGTCCTGGTCGGTCCTCGCAGCGCCTGTTCGCGCGGCGCCTGTTGCCGTAGCGGCCGGAAGAAGGCCCGCACCTCGTCCACGAACAGCTCCGGCGTCTCCAGCGCCGGGAAGTGCCCACCGACGGTCGTCTCGGTCCAGCGCTGCACGTCGAAGGCACGCTCCACCCGCCGGCGCGGGGGCGCGCCGAAGCGCGGCACGGCCGCGGTGCCGCGGTTGCGGCCGTCCGCGCGCTGGTCACCCGCCGTCTCCAGCAGGAACCCGGACGGGACCTCGACCCGCTGCCCACGGGCAAGCACCACCGGGTCCCGCTGGCTCTCGTAGTAGAGCCTGTTCGCGCTGCCGATGGTCCGGGTGAACCAGTAGAGCGAGAGCGTGGTCAGCAGGTCCTCGCGCGGCACCAGCGGGGTCCCCGCCTCGTCCCGGTCCGACCAGGTCGACCACTTCTCCCCGACCCACGCCGCCAGGCCGGCGGGCGAGTCGGTCAGGCCCGCGGCCAGGGTGGCCGGCTTGGTGCCCTGAATCCCGACGTAGCCGTGTTCGTGCCGGCGCCACGCGCGGACCCGCGCCTTGTACGCGGCGTCCGCCTCGGTGGCCTCCCCCGGCTCGGCGGGCGCCCCGAGGCTGACCATCCCCATGTGCACCCCGACCACCCGGTCCGGGTGGTCGAGGCCGATCAGTGACGTCACGAACGAGCCCCAGTCGCAGCCGTGGGCGCCGAACCGGTCGTAGCCCAGGGCCGCCATGAGCTCGACCCAGATCCCGGCGACGCGCCGGGGCGAGACCCCGGGCAGGGTCGGGGCGGCCGAGAAGCCGTACCCCGGCAGCGACGGCGTGACGACGTGGAACGCGTCCGCCGGATCCCCGCCGTGGGCAGCCGGGTCCGTGAGCGGGCCGATCACCCGGTGCCACTCGTGGAAGGTGCTCGGCCAGCCGTGCGTCATCACCAGTGGGAGCGGGGCGGGGCCGGTGCCCCGCACGTGCACCGCATGGATGTGGGAGACGGCAGGGTCGCTGGTCGGAACCACCACGTGGGGCAACGCAGCCATCTCCTGCTCGCGCGACCGCCAGTCGAACCCCGCCCAGTCCGCGGTCAGCTCGCGCAGGGCGGACACCGGCATCCCCGCCGCCCACGGGTCGCGGCCGCCCGCGACCTCGTCGACCTCCGGGGGCCACCGGGTCGCCCGGAGCCGGGCACGGAGGTCCGCGACCTCGTCTTCGGAGATCGCGAGCTCCAGCGATTGGATCGGCGACGCATCGTCGCGCAGCACGCGGGTCATGGCACGAGGATAGAGCCTCATCGCGGAATAGAGTAGCCTTTAGTCGTCCCGACCACTGCGGCCCCGGCGCCGTGACCGCGAGGAGCCCCATGCCACTCGATCCCGAGATCCGCTCCGCGTTGACCCTGCCTGCGGTCTGCGCGCCGATGTTCCTCGTGAGCAACCCTGCCCTCGTCGGCGAGGCGTGCAAGGCCGGGCTGATCGGCGGCCTGCCCCGACAGAACGTGCGCACGATGGAGCAGTTCGAGCAGTGGCTCGTCGATCTGCGCGCGGACCTCGACGCCCACGCCGACGCGAACCCCGGCGCCCGGATCGGGCCGCTCGCGGTCAACCTGGCGACCCAGTTCCCGCCGGACGTGCTGGAGGCGCACCTCGACCTGCTGGACCGCTACGGCGTGCGGATCGTGATCAGCGCGACCGGCAACCCGACCGAGCTGATCAAGCGCTCCCACGACCACGGCAAGCTCGTGTACTGCGACGTCACCTCGGTGCGGTTCGCCGAGAAGGCGGCCGCGGCGGGCGCCGACGGCCTGACCTGCATCGGGGCGGGCGGCGGCGGCCACTCGGGCACGGTCAGCCACCTCGCCCTCGTCCCCCGCATCCGAGAGATCTTCGACGGCACGGTGATCATGGCGGGCGCCGTGACCACCGGCGCGGCCGTGCGCGCCGCGGAGGTGCTCGGCGCCGACCTGGCCTACATGGGCACGCGGTTCATCGCGACCCAGGAGTCCGGCGCGAAGCCCGAGCACAAGCAGATGCTGGTGGACGGGAACGCCACCGGGCTGAACTACACCGGGGCCATCTCCGGGGTGCCCGCGAACTGGCTCGTCGAGTCGATGCGCCTGGTCGGGCTGGATCCGGAGAACCTGCCCACGCCCGGCAAGGCCATGCGTCACGACCACCTGCCCGAGCACGTCAAGCCGTGGAAGAACCTCTGGAGCGGCGGGCAGGGCCTGGAGCTGATCCACGACGTGCCCACGGTTGCCGAGCTCGTGCGCAGGCTGCGCGCGGAGTACGTCGCCGCCTGCGAGGTGCCGGACATGGCCGAGGCCGCGCGCCTCGTGGACGAGGCGCTCGAGACCTCGGCCGTCTGACGCAGGTGTCGCGGGGGGGGGGGGGGGGCGCCCTCTTCCCGGGCTCGCCTGCGGGGTGTCTGGCCCTGGGCAGCCGCGGGCCCGCCGGCGGGGGCCCGCGGCTCCGCTGCGGCTGCGGGGGCGGGCAGTGGTGGGTGCGCCCG